>JALHTP010000032.1 GCA_022865725.1 Methyloceanibacter sp.
ACCGCTCTTCAACGAGAAGGTCTTGTGCGGGCTCGGGCGATCGCTTGCGTCGACCGGCAGGCTGGCCCCCGACGCCGTCAAGCGCGCGCTCCGGGCGCTCAGGCGCTTTCGCGGCCTGATCGAGCAATTGGGCGTCGCCCACGTCGAAGTCATCGCCACGGCGGCGGCGCGCGAGGCCTCCAACGGGCCTGAGTTCATCGCTCAGGCCGAGCGCACCCTCGGCCGGGAGATCACCGTCCTCTCCGGCACCAAGGAGGCCGAGCTTGCCGCGCTCGGCGTCGTGTCGGGCATTCATGCCGCCGACGGCTTTGCCGGCGATCTCGGAGGCGGCAGCCTGGAACTGATCGATATCAGGGGCGGCAGGCTGTCCGACGCCGCCACCCTGCCGCTTGGCGGCTTGCGCCTGATCGATGCTTCAGGCGGCAGCCTGAAAAAGGCGCGCGACATCGTCGACGCCGAGCTTGCCAAGGTCGACTGGCTGGAGAAGGGCAGGGGCCGCGACTTCTACGCCATCGGCGGGACCTGGCGGGCGCTCGCGCGGCTGCACATGACGCAGACCAACTATCCGTTGAGCGTCATGCACAACTACCGGATCAATGCCGACGATGCGCTCCGATTCTCGGCCCTGCTCGACCACCAGTCGCAGAGCTCGCTCGCCGGCATCCGCGACATCTCGAATGCGAGGCGCGAGACCATTCCTTATGGCGCGCTGGTGCTCGAAAGGCTCATCAAGCAAATGAAGCCGCGCGCCGTCGTGGTCTCGGTGTTCGGCATCCGCGAAGGCCTGCTCTACAGCCTGCTCAGCGAAGAGGAGCAGCGCAAGGATCCGCTGATCGCCGCCTGCGACGACGTCGCGCGGCGGTGGTGCCGCTCTATCGACAGCGCTTACGAGCTTTGCTTCTGGACCGATGCGCTGTTCAGGGCGCCGGGTCCGACCGAGACGCCGGAGCAGCGGCGGCTGCGCCACGCGGCCTGCCTGCTTTCGGATATCGGCTGGCGTGCGCATCCCGATTATCGCGGCATCCAGAGCCTCAATCTCGTGGCCCATGGCAGCTTTGTCGGCGTGGACCACCCGGGCCGCGCCTTTCTCGCGCTCACCGTCTATTACCGCAATGAGGGGCTGGTGAAGGACGAGCTGAGCCAGAGACTGATCGAACTCGTGGACAAGGACATGCTGAAGCGGGCCCGCATCCTGGGCGCCGCCTTCCGCGCCGCGCATATGGTTTCGGCCGCCATGCCCGGCGTCCTGACCAACGCGCCGATCACCTATGAGGGCAATCGGCTGGTGTGGACCCTGCCGGAGCCCTATTCCAATCTCGAAGGGGAGCGGGTCGAGCGCCGTTTCAAGGAGCTGGCCAGCCTGCTCGACCGCGAGGCCGAGATCAGGGTAGGCTCGGCGTTCCAGCTCGCCGCGGGTTGAACAGCGCCTTGCTGGACGAAGGGCGCCTCCCCAAATCATTGTGTCATACCGGCGTAAGCCGGTATCCAGCGAGCAGCCTTAACGATTCTCCACTGGATTCCGGCTTTCGCCGGAGTGACGAAGTGTGGCAAACCGGACTTCGACCTTCACTCCAGCGCTTCGATTGCTAAATGGCAGATGACCTCTATTCCGTACTTGGCGTGGCGAAGACCGCGAGCGCCGCGGACATCACCAAGGCGTATCGCAAGCTCGCCAAGAAGCTGCACCCCGACCTCAATCCGGGCGACAAGGCGGCCGAGGAGAAGTTCAAGACGATCGCTGCCGCCTACGGCATCGTCGGCGACGAGGAGAAGCGCGGGCGCTACGACCGCGGCGAGATCGACGCGAGCGGTCAGGAGCGGCCGCAGCAGCGCTATTACCGCGAATATGCCGGCGGCGAGGAGGGCGCGCGCTATCGCTCCACCGCGGGCTATGAGGATATCGGCGCCTTCAGCGATCTGTTCGGCGATTTGTTCGGCGAGCGGGGAGGGGCGCGCGCGGGCGGCGGCGGCCGGCGCTTCTCGGTGCGCGGGCAGGACGCGCAATATCGCCTCGAGGTCGATTTCCTCGATGCGGTGAACGGCACCAAGACGCGCATTACGCTGCCCGACGGCGGCCCGCTCGACGTGACCATTCCGCACGGCGTCACCGACGGCCAGGTGCTCAGGCTAAAGGGCAAGGGCAATCCCGGCATGGGCGAAGGCGGGCCCGGCGACGCGCTGATCGGGATCGCGGTCAGGCCGCATCCCGTGTTCACGCGCGAGGGCGAAGATATCCTTATCGAGGTGCCGATCACGCTCGATGAGGCGGTGCTCGGCGGCAAGATCGAGGTGCCGACCATCGCGGGGCGCGTGTTCGCGACCGTTCCGCCTGGCTCCAATACCGGCCAGACGCTCAGGCTGAAAGGCCGCGGCATCAAGGCGAAGAGCGGCGCCGGCGATCAGCTCGTCAAGCTCAGCGTCGTCATGCCGGAGCGCATCGATGACGACCTCAAGGCCTTCGCCGAGAAATGGCGCGAGAGCCACGGCTACGATCCGAGGCGAAAGCTGAAGGAGCAGGCCTGATGCTTTCCGAGCGGGACATCGTCGCGCGCGTGCAGCGCCTCACGGTGACGCGGCTCAGGGTGTGGGTCGCGCAAGGGTGGATCAAGCCGGCCGATACGACCGCGCAAGGTTTCTCCGAGGCCGATCTGGCGCGGGCGGCGCTGATCACAAATCTCGAGGACGAGCTTGGTTTCGCCGAGGAGGACGTGCCGGTTCTGCTCAACCTCATCGATCAGATCCACGGGCTCCGTTCCGAGCTCATGGGTCTGCTCGACGTGCTCGATGAGCTTCCTCCCGAGATGCGCGCCACGGTCAGGATGCGGATCACGAGCCGGAGAGAAGGCGGAGAGCGGTGATGAAGTCGATCGGCGGTCCGATCCCTCTTCCTGCTCGCCGTGGCGGCACTCGCCTTCGTGAGCGTGCGCTTCGGCCTTGGCCGACTTCCGGGCGACCTCGTCATCGACCAGGGCGGTGTGGTGGTCTACGCGCCGATCACCACGGCCGTCATCGTGAGCCTGTTGCTAAGCCTCGTCCTTTGGCTTTTCCGCCGCTAGCGGCTTGGCGCCGGGGCCAACCCCTTCGGGCTCGATCACTGCGACCTCGCCCTTTCGGATAGCGAGTGCGAGCTCTCCTCGCTTCAAGGCCAGCGCGTCGTCGCCGAACAGCTTCCTGCGCCAGCCGCGCAGGACCGGCACGTCCGTCTCGTCGGAGCGGGCGATCTCCTCCAGCTCGTCGCCGGTGGCGATCAGCTTCGGCGCCACGCCATGGCGCCCGGCCGTCGCCTTGAGCAGCACGCGCAAGAGATCGACCACGGCTTGCGCCTCTGGCGGCATCGGCTCGCCCCGCTCGATCGGGGGGATGGTCTTGGGATCGCGCTCGAGCCCCTTCGTCACCGCTTCGAGGACGGCGCGGCCGCGCATGGAGCGGGCGAAGCCGTTATGCAGGGTGCGCAAGGAGCCGAGATCCTCTGCCGTCCGCGGCGCCTGGCTGGCAATGTCGTAAAGCGCCTCGTCCTTCAGGATGCGGGCGCGGGGTACGTCCTGGGTCTGTGCCTCGCGTTCGCGCCAGGCGGCAAGCTCCATGAGCACGGCAAGCGCCTTCGGCGTCTTGATGCGCATCTTGAGCCGCCTCCAGGCCTGCTCGGGATGGAGCTCATAGGTGGCCGGGTCGGTGAGCACCCCCATCTCCTCGTTGAGCCAAGTCGCCCGCTCCGATTTGTCGAGCTGGGCCCGGAGCTTGGGATAGAGGTCGCGCAGATGCTGCACGTCGCCCAGCGCATAAATGAGCTGGCGCTCGGAGAGAGGGCGGCGGCTCCAATCGGTGAAGCGCGAGGTCTTGTCCAGATTGCGGTTCAAGAGCCGCTTCACCAGCATCGAATAGCTCACCGCCTCGCCGAAGCCGCATACCATGGCGGCGACCTGGGTGTCGAAAATCGGGTGCGGGATAACGCGCGCCAGATGATGAACGATTTCAACGTCTTGTCGCGCCGAGTGAAACACCTTCAGGACGCGCTCATTGACCATCAGCTCGAAGAAGGGCGTGAGGTCGAGACCGGGGGCAAGAGAGTCGATGAGGGCCTCGGTGCCGTCGGAGGCGATTTGGATGAGGCAGAGCCGCGGCCAGAAGGTCTGCTCGCGCATGAATTCGGTGTCGACCGCGACAAACGGCGCGCTGGCCAGCCGCGAGCAGGCTTCGGCCAGCTCGTCATTGCGGGTGATGAGGTTCATGGAGGGCGGGTATATCCCAAGCGCGCGCGCGAGGCCAAGGGCGCTAACGCGCAAATATTGGGCATTCCCGTCTTATCTTGCCTTGGCTCTAGCCGGGCGCGTCCGGTCGCGCTCTATGCCTCAGAGGGCAGCAATCACCCCTCGATGCCTCAGACTTTCGCCTGATGCAGCGTGTTTTGGCTGCACTCCCTGCTCGGCGCTCGGCATGGCGTGGTCGAACGGCAGGGGCGCATGCAGCAGAGAGGACATCAGCGAGGCGAGCGTGACCGCGGCTGCGACGGCCCATGCCGCCAGCGGCAAGCGGGTCCGCACAGGGAGCGTGTCGGTGATCTTATGCATGGTTCAACTCCCTCTATGAGACTTGCTATCCAAACGCGGGCGGTCGCGGCTTCGTTCCGCGCTCGCCTTGACAAGGGGAGGCCTCCCATGCGCTGTTCCGCGGCGTTTCCCGGTCCTTTCCTCGCACCCGCAAAGACTTAGCCATGCACGCTTATCGCACCCAAACTTGCGGCGAGCTTCGCAAAGAGGACGTCGGCAAGACCGTCCGGCTTTCGGGCTGGGTGCATCGCTTGCGCGATCACGGCGGGCTGCTGTTTATCGACCTCCGCGATCATTACGGCCTCACCCAAGCCGTGGCCGACCCGCAATCGCCGGCCTTCAAGGAGGCCGAGAGGCTGAAGCCCGAATGGGTGGTGCGGATCGACGGCGAGGTGGTCGCCCGCACGCCGGAGACCGTCAATCCCAATCTGCCTACCGGCGGGGTCGAGGTCAGGATCAAGACGCTCGAAGTCCTGTCGGAAGCGAAGGAGCTGCCGCTTCCGGTGTTCGGCGAGCCCGACTACCCGGAGGACACGCGGCTCAGATACCGCTTCCTCGATCTCCGCCGCGAGAGCCTTCACGCCAACATCATGAAGCGGCAGGCGATCATCTGGTCGTTGCGGAACCGCATGCGCGAGGCTGGCTTCTTCGAGTTCCAGACGCCGATCCTCACCGCGTCGTCGCCTGAAGGCGCGCGCGACTATCTCGTGCCGAGCCGGGTGCATCCGGGGAAATTCTACGCGCTGCCGCAGGCGCCGCAGCAATTCAAGCAGCTCATTATGATTGCCGGCTTCGACCGTTACTTCCAGATCGCGCCCTGTTTCCGTGACGAGGATGCCCGCGCCGACCGCTCCCCCGGCGAGTTCTACCAGCTCGACATCGAGATGAGCTTCGTCACCCAGGACGACGTATTCAATGCGGTCGAGCCGATCCTGCGCGGGCTGTTCGAGGAATTCGGCGGCGGCAAGCCGGTCACGCCGAAATTCCCGCACATCCCTTATGCCGAGGCGATGCGGAAATACGGGACCGACAAGCCGGATTTGCGCAACCCGATCGAGATGGAAGACGCGACCGAGCATTTCCGGGGCTCGGGCTTCAAGGTGTTCGCCGGCATGATCGAGATGGACGTGAATACGCGGATCTGGGCGATCCCCGCCAAAAGCTGCGGGTCGCGCGCCTTCTGCGACCGCATGAATGCCTGGGCCCAAGCCGAAGGGCAGCCGGGCCTCGGCTACATCTTCTTCCGCGACGGGGAGGGCGCCGGGCCCGTCGCCAAGAATATCGGACCCGAGCGGACGCAAGCCATCAAGGCGCAGCTCGGACTTGCAGACGGCGACGCCGTATTCTTCGTGGCGGGGCTGCCCAACGAGTTCGCCGATTTCGCCGGCCGGGCGCGGGTCAGAATCGGCAACGAGCTTGGTCTCACCGCCAAAGACCAGTTCGCCTTCTGCTGGATCGTCGACTTTCCCATGTATGAGTGGACCGAGGAGGAGGGGCGGATCGACTTCTCGCACAATCCCTTCTCCATGCCGCAAGGCGGGCTCGAGGCGCTTGAGACCAAGGACCCGCTCGACATCCTCGCCTACCAATACGATATGGTCTGCAACGGCGTGGAGCTCTCCTCAGGCGCGATCAGGAACCACAAGCCCGAGATCATGGAGAAGGCCTTCGCCATCGCCGGCTACCCGAAAGAGGAGCTGGAGAAGCGCTTCGGCGGCATGCTGCGGGCCCTGCAATATGGCGCTCCCCCCCATGGCGGCATCGCGCCCGGCGTCGACCGGATCGTCATGCTGCTTTGCGGGGAGGAGAATTTGCGTCAGGTTGTC
>JALHTP010000286.1 GCA_022865725.1 Methyloceanibacter sp.
CGCGATACACGGTGGGCGGATGGGAGATGCCCGCGGTTCTGACCCGGTCGAGGATGGCGTAGGCGCTCATCGGCTCTTTGGCCTTGCGCAGGCAGGACAGGATCTCGCTCTGATTGCGCGAAAGCTTAGGGTCGTGGTGATGATGGGCGGCGTTCATGCGCGATGATATAACATAACACCAGGGGCCCCCGTCAAGCCTTGCGGCGGCTCACTCAGTCTGATTTCGGGTCGCCGCGGCCGACCGTCGATCTTACCGACCCGTCCTTCCGGTGCAGGACGGCGCGCCCACCGTGCTCGCGGGCGAGAGAGCGCGCCTTGCTCCAGGCGTCTTTCTGCTTGGTCCACAGCTCGAACCAGCCCTTTTCATCGCGGAGGCGCCATACGAACTCTGGGCCACCCAGACTGAAGGGGTTGAGGCCGGGTTCGACGTGCCATTCCTTCTTGCTCATAGGGTCGACCTTGATCGGAAGCGAATTCGAGCGTGCAATAGACCCATGCCCCAGCGCATCGCCATCGTCGAGTGCGACATCACCAGGCTCGATATCGACGCTATCGTGAACGCCGCCAATAAGACGCTGCTTGGCGGCGGCGGCGTCGATGGCGCCATCCACCGCGCCGCGGGCCCCGAGCTCCACGCGGCCTGCGCCAAGCTCGGCGGTTGCGAGACGGGCGAGGCCAAGATCACGCCGGGCTTTCTGTTGCCCGCGCGCTACGTCATCCACACGGTAGGCCCCATCTGGGGCGGCGGCGAGCGTGGCGAGGACCGCCAGCTTGCCGATTGCTACCGCAACAGCCTCGCGCTGGCGGAGGCTCACGGCCTCGCCTCGATCGCTTATCCCGCCATCTCGACCGGCGCTTACGGCTTTCCGCCCGACCGCGCCGCGCGGATCGCGCTGCGCACCGTGCTCGATGCGCTTTCGCACAGCACCGCGATGCAGCGCGTCGTGTTCTGCTGCTTCGGCGCGGAGTCGCGAAAAACGCACGCGGCGGCCTTGGCCGCTTCGGTAGCCGACCGGACTTGAGCCTGAGGGCCCGCTATGCGGCCATAATGCTGCTTTGCCTCGGCCGCCGCACACCGTTACTCTTGGGGAGCCCTCATGAGTCGCCGCGGGGCGGCGTTCGGCACCCCAAAGGTGAGACGCGAAGATGCCTGAGCTCGACCCGCTTCTGCTTTCGCGCATCCAGTTCGCCTTCACCATCTCCTTCCACATTCTTTTTCCGTCCTTCACCATCGGGCTTGCCGCCTGGCTCCTCGTGCTCGAGGCGCTGTGGCTGAAGACCGGCAAGGCGATCTACATGGACATCGCCTTGCACTGGACCAAGATTTTCGCCGTGTCCTTCGGCATGGGCGTGGTCTCGGGCGTCGTGCTCTCCTACGAGTTCGGCACCAATTGGAGCGAGCTGTCGCGCCGCGGCGGCAACGTCATCGGCCCCTTGATGTCCTACGAGGTGCTGACCGCTTTCTTTCTCGAGGCCGGTTTTCTCGGCATCATGCTGTTCGGCTGGCAGCGCGTGTCGAAGCCCGTGCATTTCTTTGCCACCTGCATGGTGGCGCTCGGCACCGCGATCTCGGCCTTCTGGATCCTGTCGGCCAATAGCTGGATGCAGACCCCTGCCGGCTTCCGCGTCGCCGAGGACGGCGTGCTGCATGTAACGGATTGGTGGGAGGTCATCTTCAACCCGTCCTTTCCCTACCGGTTCGCGCATATGGTGGCGGCTGCCTATCTCACCACGGCCTTCATCGTGGCCGGCATCGGCGCCTGGTACATCTTGCGGAATAAGAGCGTGCCGCATGGGCGCATCATGCTCGGCATGGGCTTGAGCCTGCTGGTCTGGCTCGCCCCGCTCCAGCTCGTCATCGGCGACCTGCACGGGCTGAACACTCTGGAGCATCAGCCCGCCAAGGTCGCGGCGCTGGAGGCGCACTGGGAAACCGGCAGCCGCGTGCCGCTGATCCTGTTCGCGATTCCCGATCCCAAGGCCGAGACCAACCATTACCAGCTTGCCATTCCGGCGCTCGGCAGCCTGATCCTCACCCATGCATGGGACGGCGAGATCAAAGGGCTGAAATCCTTCCCGCCCGAGGACCGTCCCAATCCGATCATCCCGTTCTTCGCCTTCCGCATCATGGTCGGCATCGGGATGATCATGATCACCGTCGGCATCGTCGGCTCGGTGCTCTGGCTCACGGGACGGCTCTATGCGAGCCGCTGGTTCTTGCGCGTCCTCACCTGGGTGTCGCCGCTCGGCTTCCTCGCCGTGCTCGCCGGCTGGTTCACCGCCGAAGTCGGGCGCCAGCCTTGGACCGTCTATGGTGTGCTGCGCACGGCCGACGCGGTGTCGCCGGTTCCGGGCGGCAGCGTCCTCACCTCGCTCATTCTGTTCGTGCTCGTCTACGGCATCGTGTTCGGCGCCGGCCTCTATTACATTGCCAAGCTCGTGCGGCGCGGGCCCGACGTGACGCCGCCTATGCCCGAGAAGGGCGAAGCGGACCTTTCGCACCGGCCCATGGCGGCGGCGGGAAATCCATGACCGGGGCAGCAAGCCAGATGACGGAATATTTGCCGGTGATCCTGCCGCTCGTGTGGGCGGCGATCCTGGCGCTGGCGGTGTTCCTTTATGTACTGCTCGGGGGCTACGATCTCGGGCTGGGCGTGCTGTTCCCGCTTGCCCCGTCGCACAAGGACCGCGACGCCATGATGAATTCGGTGGCGCCCTTCTGGGACGGCAACGAGACCTGGCTCGTGCTTGGCGGCGGCGGCCTGCTCGCGGCGTTTCCGCTGGCTTATTCCGTCATGCTGCCCGCGCTCTATCTCCCCATCATTGTCATGCTGATCGGGCTCATCCTGCGCGGCGTCGCCTTCGAGTTCCGCTTCAAGTCCGAGCGCTACCGCTGGACCTGGGACTTGGCCTTTACTCTCGGCTCGATGCTTGCCGCGCTGACGCAAGGCGCCATCATGGGGGCCTTCGTGCAGGGCTTCGCCGTCACCGACAACAGATTCTCAGGCGGCGCCTTCGACTGGCTGACGCCGTTCTCGGTGTTGACCGCGGCGGCGCTGCTCTCGGGCTATGTGCTGCTGTCGGCCGGGTGGCTCATCATGAAGGGCGACGAGGCCTTGCGCGAATGGGCCTATGGCATCGCCTTCAGCGCCCTCGCGGCGGTCGCGACCTTCATCGTCATCTTCAGTGTCTGGACGCCATTCCTGCATCCGGAGATCGCCGCGCGCTGGTTCACGCCGGCCAATATGGTGATGCTGAGCCCGGTACCGCTCGCCACCGCCGCGAGCGTCGTGGCGCTCTGGCGATCGCTCAAGCTGCGCCAGCGCTATATGCCCTTCCTGCTCGGAGTGGCGCTGTTCATGCTCTGCTACACTGGCCTCGCCGTGAGCCTGTTCCCCTTCATCATTCCGCCGGACATCACCATCTGGCAGGCGGCCGCCGCGCCCGACAGCCAGCTCTTTATGCTGTACGGCGCGATCCCACTGCTTCCCATCATCCTGGGCTACACCGCCTATTCCTATTACGTGTTCTGGGAAGCCTCCGAGCACGACGCCTATCATTGACCTCACCACTTGCCGGGCAGGTCGTGCTCGGCGAGGCGGCGCTTCAATAACTTGATCTTGCCGTAGGCCTGCTCGATCCGTGCGCGCGAGATGCGCCCGTCGCGCACGCCATCGGCGATGACCGCGTGGATCCTCACGCCAAGCTCGGGGTCTCCCACCCCCACATTGGAGAAGACGAGGAGATCGGTGCCGGCATTCACCGACTTGATCACCCGCTCCTCGAACGAATAGTCGCCGCTCACCGCGCTCATCTCCAGGTCGTCGCTCACCACCACCCCGTCGAAGCCGATATAGCTCGCCCGCAGAGCCTGGACGGCGCGGCCCGACAGCGAGGCGGGGAGCCGCGCCCCGTCGCTGAAGCGCGGGTGATAGAGGTGCCCCAGCATCACCGCATCGAGCATCCCCTCCTTGGCGAGCGTCCGGTAGGGCTCAAGCTCGATCTCCTTCCAAGTCTCCGAGACGTCGGCCAGCGCTCTGTGGCTGTCCACATGGCTCGAGCCGTGGCCCGGGAAATGCTTGGCGACGGTGACGATATTGGCCTGACGATGAGCGATGATGAAGGCGCGCGCCAGCCTGGTGACGATATTGGGGTCGGCGCCGAAGCTTCGCCCCCGCTGTCCGATGACGGGATTGGAGGGATTGAGGTTGAGATCGACCACGGGACCGAAATTGAGGTTGAAGCCGGCGTGCGCCAGATCCTCGGCCATCGTCGCGTAAAGCTTCTCGGCACTCTCGGGAGACGCGAAGCTCGGATTCCTGCCGACGCTCAGCGCCGATGGAAAATAGCCGTGGCCGTTCCGCCGCGTGAGGCGCTGCACGAGACCGCCTTCTTGATCGACCGCGATGAAGGGGACCGGCGATGATTTCGCGTTGCGCAGGAACGCCGTCAGCGCGCGCAGCTCCTCGGGCGGCCCGATATTCTCCGGATAGAGAACCACGCCCCCGATGGTGCCCTTCGCCAGCTGATCGCGCACGGCGATCACGCCGGAAACGCGCTCGGTGCTGCCGGCGAAGCCGACCATGATCATCTGCCCGATCATGGAATCGAGCAGCGCGTCGGGTGGGGCCTTGGTCTCGATCTCGAAGGCGGAGAGCGGATTGGCGAGCGCCATCCCGAGCGATACGATCCCCGCGGCGATCAGGGTCCTGGTCATGGACTGGAGGCGCTCCGATACATACCGGAAGTCAAGAAAAAGCGGCTTGCGGGACAACGGCTTGCGACGGAGGGTTAAGCACGTCTTGCGGCGCCTCAACAGGACGGAGAAGCCGGAGATTGTATGGCTGCCTCTCTCTTCGCCAGTGAGGGTAGAATTTAGGCTACGCGCCAGAAGCGACAATGCTATGATTTTGCCGTGCCGAGCCTCAGGGATACGGGTCATGCCCATATTGCATCGCGTCTGCACAGCCGCTCTCGCTCTGGTTTTCCTAGTGACGGCGTTAGGATCGCAGACACGCCCCGCCAGAGCCGAGGAAGACTACCACCACGGGGGCAACCGCCGTGGCGGCGGGTTGGGCGGAGTCGATATCGGGATCGGCGTCGGCACCATCATTCTCAATGAAGCGATCCGGCGGAAGCAACAACAGCAGGAGGAGCAACACCAGCAAACCACCGAGCCGAAAGGCTGCCCGGACGGTTACACCTGGTCGAAGAAGAGGCGCGATTGCATCAAGCTCGCCGTCACGCCCAAATGCGAGCCGCCCAAGATCAAGACCAAGAAAGGCTGCGTCTATCCGAAGCCTGAGGTCATCGTCGACTGCAAGGCGCCCTACGTTCCTGCCCATAACGGCAAAGGCTGCGTGAAGCCGGACGAGCCAAAGACCGCGTCCTGCGAATTCCCCGAGGTCAAGGCCGGCAACGGCTGCGATTGCGCCTCCGGCTATTACCGGCACGGCGGCGAATGCGAGAAGAAGCAGGA
>JALHTP010000287.1 GCA_022865725.1 Methyloceanibacter sp.
AGACCGTATCCTTGGTGAGGTGAACAACGGCGGTGACATGGTGGAGCACGTTCTGAGGACCGTCGACCTGGACGTGAGCTACAAGGAGGTTCATGCCTCCCGCGGCAAGCAGACCCGGGCCGAGCCGATCGCAGCACTGTACGAGCAGCACAGAGGGTATCACGTTGGCTCATTCTACGAACTAGAGGATCAGATGACGACGCCGCTTGACGAGCTAGAGCATGATGACAGGATAGACGCGATGGTGTGGGCCGCGACCGAGCTGATGCTAGGCGAAGAGGGCGGGCGGGCTGAGTTCGTGAGTTGGTGAGGAGGGACGATGGGTCGTCAAAAGCACGGAATTGCGATGTTCTGGTTTGGCGCACTCGCGGCGTCCTGCTTCTGGTATGGCGCTCCGTGGTCGATACCTGTCGGGCTATTGGTGACGCTGATTGCAGGCGTGTTCTCGACGGTAGACGGGAGAGGGATGTGAGCTTGCAAAGCCTATACGTCCTCTGGGATTCGCCTTGCGTTAAGCCTTTGGCGACCCGGAAGGATTTGAACCTGCCACCTCCAGATTAGAAACCCGCGCCACAAGTGAAGGACGATCCATGCTCGACACTCAAATGTTGATTGGCGCGAATTTCGTTGCCGGCACCGAAGCGCCCGAGGCCGTGGTCAATCCCAAGACCGAGGAGACGATCGTCAGTCTCCCTGATGCCTCTCCCGCGCAGGTCGACGCTGCGGTGAATGCTGCGGCGAAGGCGTTCCAATCCTGGTCGCGCACGACGCCAGCCGAGCGCTCCGGCCTCCTCTTGAAGCTCGCCGATGCCATCGACCGTGAGGCGGAGGGTTTTGCCAAGCTCGAAGCGCTGAATTGCGGCAAGCCGAGGATCCGCGTCCTTCAGGACGAGATGCCGGCGATCTCCGACTGCTTTCGGTTCTTCGCGGGTGCCGTACGCACCATGCATGGCGCCGTGGCGGGCGAGTACATGGCGGGCTACACCTCGATGATCCGCCGCGACCCGATCGGCGTGGTGGGCTCGATCGCGCCGTGGAACTATCCCCTGATGATGGCCGCCTGGAAGCTCGCCCCGGCTTTGGCGGGCGGCAATACCATCGTCATCAAGCCGTCCGAGCAGACCCCGCTGACGACGCTGAAGCTTGCCAAGATCATCGCCGATATCTTCCCCGAAGGCGTGGTGAACGTCATCACCGGCCGGGGTGCGACGACCGGCAACGCCCTCATCAATCACCCCAGGGTGGCAATGGTGTCGCTGACGGGCAGCATCGGCACCGGGCAGCAAGTGCTGCAAGCCGCGTCGGCTACGATCAAGCGGACCCATCTGGAGCTCGGCGGCAAGGCGCCCGTGATCGTGTTCGACGATGCCGATCTCGCCTCTGTCGTCGCCGCCATCAAGGCTTTCGGCTACTACAACGCCGGTCAGGACTGTACCGCCGCCTGCCGCGTCTACGCTCAGAAGAACGTCTACGACAACTTCGTTGCCGACCTTTCGAGCGCCGTCAAAGAGATCAAGTTCAATCAGGCCAACGATGACGAGAACGATATTGGCCCGCTCATTTCCAAGACGCATAAGGGCCGCGTGCACGCTTTCGTGGAGCGCGCTAGCCAGGCTCGTCACATCTCCATCACGGCCGGGGGCAACGCGCCGGGAGGCAAGGGCTTCTTTTATGAGCCGACGGTAATTGCCGGCGCGAACCACAGTGACGAGATCGTACGCAAGGAAGTATTCGGTCCCGTCGTGTCAGTGACACGGTTCGACGACGTCGACCAGGCAGTGTCCTGGGCCAACGACAGCGATTACGGGCTCGCCTCTTCGGTGTGGACCTCCGACATCGGCAAAGGCATGGCGACGGCCGCACGGCTGCATTACGGCTGCACGTGGATCAACACCCACTTCATGCTGGTGAACGAGATGCCGCATGGCGGCCTCAAGTCCTCCGGTTACGGCAAGGACCTCTCGATGTACGCGCTCGAGGACTATACCGTCGTGCGCCACGTGATGGTGAAGCTCTAGGACTATCGCGATTGGAGAACGGCCCGTTCGCTCGCGGGCACGGTTGGCGCACATGTTGCCTCGGCGGTTATTCAGCAGCCGCGGCGAGGTCACCTGACAATGCGGCTTCGAACAGCTTGCGACTTCCCTCTTTGGTCAATGGAATGGGGTTGCCACCAGCGGTCGGATCTTCCAGAGACATTGCGACGATCGTGTCGACGCGGCTGCCGTCGACCTTCAGTCCACCGAGGTCATGGGGAACTCCGGTCTTTTTGCGAAGGTCGAGCACCGCCTTGAGGAACCCGTCGAAGCCGCCGTCGATGCCGAGAAAGCCCGCGAGGCGCACGATCTTCGCCTCGATCGCCTTGCGGTTGAAGACCAGCACGTAAGGCATAAAGACGCCGTTGGTCATGCCGTGATGGGTTTGATAGAGCGCGCCGACCGGATGCGAGAGCGCGTGGATGGCGCCGAGGCCCTTCTGGAAGGCAGCCGCCCCCATCGCCGCCGCGCTCATCATATGTGCGCGCGCCTCGAGATCGTTCCCGTTCGCCACTGCCTTCGGCAGGTTCGTGAAGACGAGCCGCATACCCTCCACTGCAATGCCCTCGGCCATCGGGTGGTAGCTCGGCGCGCAATAGGCTTCCAGGCAATGGGCGAGCGCGTCCATCCCGGTCCCGGTGGTGATGGAGGGCGGCATGCCGACCGTGAGCTCGGGGTCGCAGATCACCACCTTGGGCATCATCTTGGGATGAAAGATCACCTTCTTGGTGTGCGTCGATTCCTGCGTGATGACGCCGGCGCGGCCGACTTCAGAGCCCGTGCCCGCCGTGGTCGGGACGGCAACGACCGGCGCGATCCTGTCCGCGTCGGCCCGCGTCCACCAATCGCCGATATCCTCGAAATCCCACAGCGGCCTTGTCTGACCGGCCATGAAGGCGATGACCTTGCCGGTATCGAGGCCCGAGCCGCCGCCGAAAGCGACGACCCCGTCATGACCGCCGGCGCGAAAGGCGGCGATGCCCGCCTCGACATTTGCGTCCACCGGGTTCGGCTGGATGTCGGAGAACAGCGCCACGGGAAGCCCGGCCTTTTTCAACAGATCGATCGCGTGCGCAGTGATGGGAAGCTTGGCGAGCCCCGCATCGGTTACGAGCAGTGGGCGCTCGATCCCCGCGGCGCGGCAGGCATCGGCGAGTTCTTTGATGCGGCCAGCGCCGAAGCGAATGGAAGTGGGGTAGCTCCAATTGGCTGTGGGTACGCTCATGTTCTGTTCCGAGATGAGAGGGGGTATCAGACGTCGCGGAGGTGAAAGCTTTTCGGCTGGGTCAGCGCGTCGAAGCCGTATTTGGAGAGCGCCGCGCCGCGCCCGGTATCCTTGACGCCGGTCCAGACGAGATGCGGGTCGAGATAGTCGCAGCGATTCATAAAGACCGTGCCGGTCTCGATCAGCGAACCGATCGCGGCGGCACGGTCCGTGTCTTGCGTCCAGATCGAGGCCGTCAGCCCGTAAGGGCTGTCATTCATCAGCGTCACCGCCTCCTCGTCGTCGCGCACCTTCATGATGCCGACGACGGGTCCGAAGCTCTCTTCCCGCATCACCTCCATCTGGTGGTTGACATTGGTCAGCACCTCGGGCGCGAGATAGGGCGAGCCTGGGCGGTCGTTCGCCACCTTCATATTGATCAGCGCCGTGGCCCCCTTCCGCCGCGCCTCCTCGATCTGTCCGCGCACCGTATCGGCGAACGAGGCACGCGCCATCGGTCCCAGCGTGGTCGAGGCGTCGAGCGGATTGCCGACCACATATTTCTTGGAGAGATCGACGAAGCCCGCGACGAAATCGTTATAGACGGCGGCATCGACATAGATGCGCTCGACACCGCAACAGCATTGGCCGGAATTGTAGAACGCGCCGTCGACGAGATTCTCGATGGCATGATCGATCTTGGCGTCGGCTCGCACATAGGCTGGATCCTTGCCGCCGAGCTCAAGCCCGAGCGAGGCAAAGGTGCCGGAAGCGGCGCGCTCGATGGCGCGGCCGCCGGCGACCGAGCCGGTGAAATTGATGTGGTCGATCCGGCCCGAGCCGATCAGCTTCTCGGTCTGCTCATGCGACAGGACGAGATTGTGAAACAGTCCCTTGGGCAGGCCGGCGCGCCGAAACGCCTCGGCGATACGCTCGCCGACCAGCAGCGTCTGCGCCGCGTGCTTCAGGATGATGGCATTGCCGGCGAGCAGGCCCGGCACGATGGTGTTGATCGCGGTGAGATAGGGATAGTTCCACGGCGCGATCACCATCACGATGCCGACTGGCTCGCGCGCGATGTAGCGGCGGAAGCCAGGCTTCTCCGGTGGGTAATAGGGCTTGAGCGTCTCCTCGGCCATCACCGCCATGGCGCGGATGCGTTCCTCGAGGCCGCCTTTCTCACCGCCATAGCGGACCGGCCGGCCCATCTGCCAGGCAAGTTCGACCGTTACCTCGTCGTTCATGGCGAGGAGCGCGTCGAGGAAAGCGAGCATG
>JALHTP010000288.1 GCA_022865725.1 Methyloceanibacter sp.
CGGCAGCTCGGTATAGAACTCGTTGTTGATGCCTTTCAGCGTGATGGTGTCGCGGCGCGTGAGCTTGTAGCTGAGAAGCAAATTCGCGGTCTGCGTATCGAAGGCGCTATAGCCGTAATAGCCATCCCCGCGCACGTCGCTCAGGAACAAGCCGCCTTCGAATCTCTGCGTCTTGGTTCCGGCCTGAAGGTAGTTGTTCCAATAGTTGAAGCTGCCGCCATCGAGGCCGTAGCTGACCCCGTCGATCTTGCCGCCAGGCCACGTGCGGAAGTTCAAGGCGCCGCCCGTCGCGTAGTTGCCGAAGAGCGCTGAGGACGGGCCGCGCCAGACATCGACCCCGGTATAAGCGTGCGGATCGATCAAATCGCTGCGGGACAATCCATCCGGCTGGGTGACCGGAAACCCGTCGTCATAGATGACAATTGTGTTTCGGCATGGAATAAGGACCCCGTTTTCGGGGTGATCGGCATCCAATCGGGACCCCGGCACTGAGGGTCCACACTGGCTTCCATTTTCATGGGAGCTGAGATTGGAATGCTGGTCGTGGAGACGATTGCGAAGATCCGTCGCGCGTATTTCGTTCACGGTCAGCCGATCAAGGCGATCTGCCGTGACCTCGGTGTTTCCCGGAAGGTCGTGCGGAAGGTCATCCGATCGGAGGCGACTGAGTTCCGTTATGAGCGGGAAGCGCAGCCGCTTCCGAGGATCGGACCCTGGAGCGAGAAGCTCGATCAACTGCTGTCGGCGAATGAAGGTAAGGCGTCGCGGGAGCGCCTGACGCTGATCCGCCTGTTCGAGGAACTGCGTGGCTGCGGTTATGCCGGCGGCTACGACGCCGTGCGGCGCTACGCCAGACGGTGGAGCAAGGAGCGCGGCGCCACGACGGCTGCGGCCTATGTGCCGCTGAGCTTCGCGCCAGGTGAAGCCTACCAGTTCGACTGGAGCCACGAGGTCGTCCTGCTGAACGGCGCGACGGTGACCGTGAAGGTGGCGCACGTCCGGCTCTGCCATAGCCGCATGCTGTTCGTGCGAGCTTATCCGCGCGAGACGCAGGAGATGGTGTTCGACGCCCACGACCGGGCATTCGCTCTGTTCAAGGGCACCTGCCAGCGCGGCATCTACGACAACATGAAGACGGCGGTGACGACCATCCTCGTCGGCAAGGAGCGTCTCTACAATCGACGGTTTCTGCAGATGTGCAGCCATTACCTCGTCGATCCGGTCGCCTGCACTCCGGCGTCGGGCTGGGAGAAGGGACAGGTCGAGAACCAGGTCGGGCTGGTCCGTGAGCGCTTCTTCACGCCGCGATTGCGGTTCAAAAACTATGATGAGTTGAACGCCTGGCTACTCGATAAATGCATCGCCTACGCCAAGGCGCATCGCCATCCAGAACTGACCGAGCAGACAGTCTGGGAGGTGTTCGAGGCGGAACGGCCGAAGCTCGTTCCCTATGCCGGCCGGTTCGATGGATTCCACGCAGTGCCGGCATCGGTCTCGAAGACCTGCCTGGTGCGCTTCGACAACAACAAATACTCGGTGGCTGCGAGCGCGGTAGGGCGTCCGGTCGAGGTGCATGCCTATGCCGACCGCATTGTAATCCGCCAGGACGGGCGCATCGTTGCCGAGCATCCTCGTTCATTCAGCCGCGGTGAGACGACCTACGATCCCTGGCATTACGTGCCTGTCCTGGCCCGCAAGCCCGGCGCCTTGCGCAACGGTGCTCCCTTCAAGGATTGGGTGCTGCCGGCTGCGATGGAACGCGTGCGGCGCAAGCTCGCGGGCGTCGCCGACGGCAACCGGCAGATGGTCGATATCCTCAACGCGGTGCTGACCGACGGCTTGCCCGCCGTCGAGGCTGCCTGCGCCGAGGCGATCGCCCACAGCGTTCACTCTGCCGACGTCGTCCTCAACATTCTGGCCCGCCAGCGTGATCCCGGCCCACCGGCCGCGATCCTCACCCCAGCCGCCCTGACGCTGCGACACGCGCCGATTGCCGATTGTGCCCGTTACGACAACCTCCGGAGAACCATCTGATGGAACGCACTCAACTCTTCGACCTCATGGGCGAACTCAAGCTCTACGGCATGAAGGCGGCTTACGACGAGATCATGGCCACCGCCGTCAAGCGCCAGCATGAACCGCAGCGCATTGTCGGCGATCTGCTCAGCGCCGAGATCAACGAGAAGCAGGCCCGCTCGATCAAATACCAGCTCACCATCGCCAAGCTGCCGCTCGCCAAGGACCTCAATGACTTCCACTTCGAGGGCACGCCGATCAACCAGACGCTGGTTAATGACCTGGCCGGCGGCGGGTTTATCGCCCAGCAGCGCAATGTCGTGTTGGTTGGTGGGACCGGCACCGGCAAGAGCCACCTCGCCATCGCCATTGCCAGAAGCTGTATCCGATCGGGCGCACGGGGCCGGTTCTACAACGTGGTCGACCTCGTCAACCGGCTCGAGACCGAGACCCGCAATGGGCGGCAGGGCCGGATAGCTGAGCATCTGACCCGCATGGACTTCATCGTCCTCGATGAACTTGGCTATCTGCCCTTCGCCCAAGCCGGCGGACAGCTCCTGTTCCACCTCGTCAGCCGGTTATACGAGCGCACCTCCATCGTCGTCACCACAAACCTCGCCTTCGGTGAATGGCCCAGCGTGTTCGGCGATGCCAAAATGACGACAGCCTTACTCGACCGCCTCACACATCACTGCGACATCGTCGAGACCGGCAACGACTCCTGGCGCTTCAAAAGCCGCGATGATGATCAAACAACCCGCGCTCGCACCGTCTCCGCAACCCCGGCCAGCTCCGACGGTGCGAGCGCTACCGGCCGAACTCGCCGCTCAAAGGGGTCCCTTTTGGATGCCGATAAGGGGTCCCAATCCAACGCCGATTGACA
>JALHTP010000289.1 GCA_022865725.1 Methyloceanibacter sp.
CGGCACGACGCTCATCACGAGCTCGCCAGTCTCGACCGGAAAGCCCGGTCACGCCACAAAGGCGGGTGTCTTCAGCATCCTCGAGAAGCAGAGACTCCACCACTCCAACATCTATAGCGGCGCGCCGATGCCCTGGATGAACCGGATCACCTGGTCCGGCACGGCGCTGCATGCGGGCGTCGTTCCCGGATATCCGGCCTCGCATGGCTGCATCCGGCTGCCATTTTCCTTCGCGCCCAAGCTGTTCCAGATCACGACGGTCGGCGACAACGTCGTCGTGACGCGCGACCGGCTAGTGCCGCAGATCATCGAGCATCCCAATCTCTTCCAGCCGCTGCCGCCCCCTCCCCCGCCCGCCATGGTGAGGCAGGAGCAGCCCCCGCAGCGCCAGTCGAGCATCGAGATCCTGCCGGTTCCGGCCGCTCAGCGAACCCATCCGGGCATGCTTGCCAAGGCCGATCTGGCAGGTTCCACCACCGATGTCCCCTCATCGCTCGAGGCCGAGGCCGCAGGCCAAAGCGGGGCTCCCACCCTCAAGGCGGACGACGCCGCGGCGGTGGAAGACACCCATGTCCACGCCTTCGACCCCTTCGTGGGCCTGCCGGCGACGGCCAGCACCAAAAGCGAGACGACGGCGAGCGCGAGCGGCCATGCTCTTGACGACGACGAAGACAATTCCGGCAAGTCAGACAGCGTTTCGGCGGCTTCGCTCGACAAGGCACCCGTCGAGGCGCCCGCCCCTGCGGCACCTCCGGCAGCGCCTGTCGTTGCGGTCTCCACGCCGGCCCCCCTCGCTGTAGAGGTTGCGGCAGCCGAGCCAGCGACACAAGCTGCAGCCCCGGCCGAGCCGGTGGTTGCGGCAACTCCAGCCACCCCGGTCTTGGCAACGCCCGCGCCTGAGATGCAGGCCGCTGTGACGCCTGCGCCCGCCCCCGCCGTCCAGGCCGTGGCGGTGACACCACAGGCAAGCATGGTCGAGGCAAACGCTCAGGCCGATACGACCCCCTCAATCATCGCCACGAAGCTCGGCGCCGGAGCCAAGGCCGCGGCGCTTCAGGCCGCAGAGCCGCGCTCCAAGGCCCCTTTGCGCATTCTCGTGACGCGGCGGACCCAGCACGATCGCATCATCGGCCTCCAGCAAATCCTCTCCGATATGGGCTATCTCCCGCCCCAGGATTTCGACGGGACCCTCGGGAAGCCCACCGCAACTGCCATCAAGGCTTTCCAAAAGGCCAATTGGATGCCTGAGACTGGCGCCTTCACCGATGACCTCGTGAAGAGGGTCTATGCGATTGCCCGCAAAGGCGAGCCCCCGATCGGACATATGTTCGTCAGGCAGGAATTCGGCCGCGTGTTCGACGCGCCGGTCAATTTCAAGGATCCCGAAACGCCGCTCGGCACGCATGTCTTCACGGCCATGAAGTTCGGCCCGGGAGACACCAAGACGCAGTGGACGTCGATCAGCCTGCAGGGCGACGATTCGACGAGCGTGCTGGACCGGCTCGAGATTTCGAGCGACGTTCGCCAGAAGATCTCCGAGCGGCTCACGCCCGGATCCTCGCTCATCATCGGCGATACGGCGATCAATTCGGGGACCTTGCCGAAGGGCGCGGATTTCCTCGTCTGGGCCAAGGACACGCCGGCGAAGATCACCTCGGCCAGCATCGACGGCGACGTGGCGCCGACGAAACCTCGGAAGAAGAAGAGCCGGAACGTGCAGCGCTACAATTACAACTACAGCTACAGCTCTCCGCGCTCGCCGAGCTTCTCGCGCGGCTATCCGTCGTGGCCCTGGTAGGCGACCGCCTAAGCCTTCGCGTTGAAGCGATGTGAAAGCGGCCCCTCAGCAGGGGCTATCTATCGAAGCCTGTTCATCCAGACGCGCGGCGTGCTGAAGAAAGAACTGCTGGCTCATCTGCGGGCGACCCGCGCGATCCGCCGCTCCCGGCACGCCAGCTTGAAGTGCGACGGGCTCGGCCAGATCAAGGACGCGA
>JALHTP010000290.1 GCA_022865725.1 Methyloceanibacter sp.
AGCCCAGGTGGCGGAACTGGTAGACGCGCTAGCTTCAGGTGCTAGTGCCCGAAAGGGCGTGGAAGTTCGAGTCTTCTCCTGGGCACCATTCCCGCTTTTTTAAGCGCTCGCGTCCATAATGCGGCCGCCAAGGAGCGCTTCCAGCTTGACCCAAGCCCCGACCATAGAGCTTTACCAGGGCGACCTGCCGAAAGGCCGCTTCTCCGGCCGCTCGATCGCCATCGACACCGAGACGCTGGGGCTTAACCCCTATCGCGACCGGCTCTGCCTCGTGCAGCTCTCCGAAGGCGACGGCAGCGCCGTCCTGGTGCAGCTCGACGGAAACTATGCCGCTCCCGAGCTGAAACGGCTGCTGGCCGACGAAAGCGTGCTCAAGCTCTTCCATTTCGGCCGCTTCGACATGGCCGTGCTCAAGCATTATCTGGGCGTGATGCCGCGGCCGGTCTACTGCACCAAGGTGGCCTCGAAGCTCGCCCGCACCTTCACCGACCGGCACGGGCTCAAGGACCTCTGCAGGGAGCTTCTCGGTATCGAGCTGTCGAAGCAGCAGCAGTCCTCCGACTGGGGGGCGCCGGAGCTGACTCAGGAACAGCTCAGTTACGCCGCGAGCGATGTGTTGCATCTGCACGCTCTAAGGGAGAAACTCGACGCCATGCTGAGGCGCGAAGGGCGGGAGGGGCTTGCGCGGGCCTGCTTTGAGTTTCTTCCCGTTCGGGCCGAGCTAGACCTTAGGGGCTGGTCCGAGATCGATCCCTTCGCCCATTAAGGCCCGAAAAAGGCATCTCGGGCCCGGGCTTGCGGTCGCAATGTCATCAAAGTCCTGCGGCTAGCTGGTCCCAGGCCGGCGAGGAGCGCCGGGCTCTTAAGGATTTGTGGCGAGGAAAATGGCGATTGAGGCGAATATCGTTCCCGGCGGCCAGCGGTATCGCTTCCGCACGGCCGAGGAACGCGCGCGCGCCTTTCGCAGCGCCGAGCGCCATACCCGTTTCGTCGCCATCCTGCGCAAAGGTCTCCCGGTCCTCGCGGTCGTGGTGCTTGCCGCCTATTTCATCTCCACGCAGCTCAGCGTCAGTATCGGCGTCGGCGATCTCACCGCGAGCATCAGCGGCATCGAGATCGCCGACGGCAATTTGCGCATGACCAACCCCAAGCTTCAGGGCGCCGACAAGAAGAACGGAAAATATGTCATCGGCGCCGACTACGCCGACCAGGACATGAAGGCCCCCGACATGGTCAAGCTCCACGTCATCAAGGCCGAGCTGTCGACTGCTAATGGAGGCTGGTCGCGCATGGACGCCGCGCGCGGCGTCTTTGACAACAAGATCGAACGGCTGGTGATGCTGGACAAGATCACCATCGCCACCAGCTCCGGCATCACCGGCGCGCTCAAGCGCGCGTCGCTCGACCTGAAGAACCAGATACTCAGATCGCATCAGCCGGTCTCCTTTCAGCTGACCGGCGGCAGCGTCAGAGCGAACGCGCTCACCTTCCGCTCCGCCGACAGCACGCTGACTTTCCGCGGCAAGGTGCAGGTCCACCTCATCAAAAAGGCGAAGGAGGAGAAGACGCCGCCGAACCCCACGGCTGAGGCGCTGCCGATAGTCCCTCCGCTGCCTGAAGCGACCGGCGCTCAACCCGAGAGCACGGGCGCCGTGCCGGTGGGCACCCAATGAGCGGCAACCTTCGCCTTACGACGATTGCCCTGATCGGCGCGCTTGCCGGACCTGCTGCGGTCGCGCTCGTTTTCGCGCCGCCCCTTGCCGCGCAGACCATCAGCAACACGTTCGGCGGGCTGTCGGAAAGCTCCAAGGATCCGATCGATATCGAGTCGGACCTGCTCGTCGTGCACGACAAGGAGAAATACGCGACCTTCAGCGGCAGTGTGAAGGCCGTGCAGGGCACGACGACGCTCCGCGCCAAGGAACTCAACGTCCATTATGTCGGCGGCGACAGGCTTGCGCCGGGCGGCGCCAAGAAGGAGGGCGAGGCGGAAGCCGCGCCCGCGACCAAGGTTGCCGATGCGGCAGGCGCCGGCGGCGCCGCGGCGGCCGACAAGAACACGCAGATCACCAAGATCGAGGCGAAGGGCGACGTCGTCATCACCAGCGACAAGGACCAGACCACCACCAGCGACTGGGCCCTCTACGACTTGCCGTCGCAGATGGTAACCGTCGGCGGCAATGTGGTGTTAACGCAAGGCAAGAAT
>JALHTP010000033.1 GCA_022865725.1 Methyloceanibacter sp.
CTCGCAGCGGCTCCTCGCCGCACTCAAGCAGCAGCACGACAAGGTGCGCACCTTTCCCGACCTTCTGCTTGCCGATTGGCTGGTCGAGCTGTCGGCGGATATCGGCATCGCCGAAGGGAATCGCGTGCGGTTTCCGCGCAAGATCGCGCAGGAGCATATCGCCGCCGATCTCGGCGTCAGCCGCGAGACCATCAGCCGCCGCCTGAATGAATGGGAGCGCTCCGGCTTGCTGCGCACCGGCGCGCGCAGCCAGCAGATCGAGATCCTCGACTATCAGCGCATCAGCCGGCTGGCCAGCCTCCGCTCTGCCAGAAGCCGCGCCGCGCTGGAACGGACCATCGACGACATCGACGCCGCAATTGCGAGCGGCGACCTGATCCGCGCCCGCAATATCGGGCTGGACATTTTACGTTACTATCCGTCGAGCCCCGAGCTGCACCACCGCACCGCGCTCGCCGCGGCGCGGAGCGGCGACGCACATGGCGCGCTCGAATTGCTCACCCGCTCTGGCCTCCCGCTGGCGGGAAATCTTGGCGGGCTCGAAGATGCGGTGCGCAAGGGGCGCAAGAACCCGTTCCTGCCCATGGAGCGCATCCTGAGCGATTCCTTCGTGGATGAGGGCTATAGCGAGGACGAGTCGGTGCCGTTGCGCGGCTCGAATGGCGCGCGTGACGCGGAAACCGAGGCGCAGCTGGTCGAGGACCTCGCGGCGCTCAATGCGCGCCTCCTCAAGGAGCTGGCCTTCGCGGCGGGGAGGGGCGACGCCAGGCGCAAGCAGGCGCTTTCCTCCTTCCAGGCCTATAACAGCCTGTTCGAGCACAGACAGGGCTATTACCCGGGCGTCAACGCCGCCACCATGGCGCTGATCGCGGGCGATGCCGTAACCGCGCGACAGATCGCTGGCAGGCTGGTCACGTCGCTAAGCAAGGACGCCGAGGGGTACTGGCCGCTCGCCACGTTGGCGGAAGCGCTGCTGATCTCAGGCCAGAAGGAAGAGGCCAGGCGAGTGCTCGGCAGAGCGCGTGTGGCGAAGGGCGCCGACGACGGCGCCAAGGCATCGACCATCCTCCAGTTCCGCAGGCTGGCGGACATGCTCGACACCGACATGGAGGCGTTCGTGACTGAGCTTGCCCCACGCAACGTGGCGGTCATCTCCGGCCATCTGTTCAGGGGAAAGGAGCTCGACGCGGCGGCGCAAGAGGCGACCGAGGCCTCGATCCGCAAGCGCGCCGAGGAGGTGTTCGCCGCGCATAATGTGGGCATCGTCTATGGCGCGCTGGCCGCGGGCGCCGACATCATTCTCGCCGAGACCGCGCTCGCGCTCGGCGCCGAGCTTGACGTCGTGCTGCCCTTCGCGACCGAGCGCTTCATCGAGACGTCGGTGAAGATCGGGGACCCGCCGGGGCTGCCTGGCAAGTGGGAGAAGCGCTTCCGCGCCATTCTCGAAGGCGGCCAAGGCGTGCGCTCCCTCACCATCATGGATCCCTCCGACCCGGCCGAGCGCGACCTCGACGGCTATTTCTTCTACGCCTTCCGTTATGCCGCGGGACGCGCGCTACAGCGGGCGGCGCTGTTGCAGACGGGCTGCCGGCTGGTGGTGGTCTCGGACGACACGGAGCCTGACAGTATCGCCGGTACCAACCGCGTGTTCGCCGACTGGCGCGCGCAGGACCGCCCCTTCGACCTCATTCCTTATCCGCACCCGCGCCCCAAGCGGCCGACCCGGCAAGCGGCTGCGAGCGCCTTCAGTCCCGCGATCTTCCTGTGGGACGCCTCGCAAGACGGCGAAGATACGAGAACCGTACTCGATAAGTTCGCGAAGTTGGCCGGCAAGAAGGTGGCCGGCAAAGGGCTGAAACGCATCGACCGTACCCATCGCGACGGCAGACTTGGCGCCTGCCTGATCGCGGGCTCGACCGAGGAAGCGTTGGCGGCGGGACTGGCGGTGGCCGAGGCGGCGCGACAGGCGAAGCAGGGCTTAAGGATCATCTGCGATTTCGGCCATTTGCTGGGCGGGGATCTCGAGCCCGACAAGAAGCTCGTCGTGCGGCTGCAATCCGCCGACGATCTGCCAGGGCTTCCGCTCGATTGCGTGCTGGCGACCGAGGCCTATGCGGCGCAAGCCAAGTTCGATCTCGGCGAGAAGATCCTGCTCGTGCCGGTCGGGCGCGCCGAGATCATGCTTGCCGCCGACGACAGCGAGCGTCAGGCAGTCCGCAGCAGGCCCTCGCTGCCGATCTATACGGCCGCATGGGCCAAGATCGAAGGGGCCAAGCCCGATCGGGCTTGAGACCCTCATGGTTTATGGGCCGGCGGGGACGCCGGATGTTGCGGAAATTTAAGGCGGCGGTCGGGTCTTGCGGCCTTGACCGCGCTATAGTTGCGTAATCCTATGGGCTCGCTTGTGCTCCTAACGAACGGCATCACCCCTATGCCCATCACCATCAAGCATCTCGACGGTCCGCTTGCCGGCCAAGAGCAGAAATTCGACGACAGTTACAAGAGCATCGTGTTCGGCCGCGACCCCGAGGCGTGCCAGGTCGTCTACCCGCCGGACTACGACGTCGTCGGCAAGCAGCATTTCGAGCTGAAGTGCAGCAAGGCTGGCGACTACGCGGTCGGGTTGTTCGGCAAGCGCTATGTCGAGATCGACGGCCTTCCCGCCGATGTCGATACGCCGGTGGCGTCGGGGAGTGTGTTGAGGCTCGGGCGCAAGGACGGTCCCTCCTTCAAGGTCGAGATCGCCAAGCCCCAGGTCGTGGGTCTCAAGGATACGGGCGATCAAGACGAGGTGCTCACTCCCGCCCAGCGGGAGCGCGCGCTCCGCCGCAAGCTCGTCTATGCCGGCGGGGCGATCGCGGCCGCTTTCGTAGGGGTCATTTATTACAATCATTGGCGGAGCTCGCAGCTCGACTATCAGCTTACGGCTCTGACGGACGCGGCGAGCGAGCGTGCCGCGAAGGAATTCTCGCAAGCCGAGCTCGATCGCCTCAAGGGCGCCGTCTATCTCGTGGCGCAGAAAGAGGACGACGACTATAGGCCCGTGGCCACGGCCTGGGCTTTTGCGCCCGACAAGCTTGCCACCAATGCCCATGTCGCCAAGGCGATCGCCGCGGGCTCTCCAGGAGAGTTCGTCTTATTCGCCCCGGGCGGCGGCAAGCCGATCCAGCTCAAGAAGGAGGTCACGTGGCATCCGGGCTATCAGACGTTCAAGGACTATAAGCCGACCGTCGGCAAGGCGGAGTGGGGAAATTTCAAGCCTCTCGACCTGATCAGCCAATACGACGTGGGCATTCTTTATGTCGATCCGGCAACGCCGCTGCCCACCGATCCAAAGACCGGTCAGCCGGTCACCCTCCAACTCGCATCGAAGGAGGAGCTGGAGCAGCTCAAACCGGGCGAACCCGTCGCATCGAACGGCTTTCCCACCGAGGGCGTGGCCGGCGCCGACATTGCATCCGAAACGCCGAGCGAGATGCATTTCGGCCATATCAGCGCCCTGACCGATGTCTTCATGTGCCGTGCCGATCCGTCCCACCAGCTCCTGATTCAGCACAGCGTTCCCGTCGCGGGCGGCGCCAGCGGAAGTCCGCTGATCGATGGAACCGGGAATGTCATCGGCCTTGTGACGGGGGGCAACACCACAACGCTCAAGGCGGGCGAGACGGAGCGCATACCCAGTGCCGCGCTGATCAATTTTGCCGCGCGCGCCGATCTGCTCGATGCCTTGCGTGGCGGTGCGGCCGAGCAGCAGCTGGCCGGGGAGGAGACCTATTGGGAGACGGCTGCCAAGCATTTCGCCAGCTATTTCGACAGCGCCGCCGAGGCGTTCGTCGCCCTTGCCAAAGAGCGCTACAAGGTCGGCGACGCCGAAACGACCGAAATTGGGAAAGGCACCCTCGGTGCGGCCGGGGGCAAGCGAGCCGCCTTCGTCGAAGCGCCTTACTTCCTCGATGGCGAAACCAAGCCGGGCTGGGTCGCCGAGCCCGGGTTCGTCTACGGCTTCATCGCCTACGCCAAGAGCGGCGTGCCGATCGGCATCAAGATCAAGGAAAAGGGGTCGTCCGAATATCTCAGGGACAAGCAGGACCCGAGAGAGACGAGCGAACGCGAGCTTGCACCGACGGCATGGGTGACGGTGACGAAGCCAACGCAGCTCGAGGTCGGCCTGTGGAGCTACACGGACCAGCCGGCCGACTATGTGCTCTACGTGTATCGCTGGAAGGCGCCCGACCCTACCGAAGCGGCGTCCGCAGTGCCTTCGCAATCTCCCTGAGGTCGCAGAACCGGCGTTTGGGACGCGCTTCGAGCATCTTGCGCACGAGCCCGTCGATGGCGGCGGGCAGGGGTTGGTTCTTGCCGGTCCAGATCTCGGCGATCATCTGACCGAGCGCGTAGACATCGGCCTCGCCGCCGACCTGCCCGTGCCCCCTGTCCATTTGCTCCGGCGCCATGTAAGGCGGCGTGCCGAAACGCTCGAACTGGTCCGCCCTGCCACCGACAAAGGCGATCCCGAAGTCGATGAGCACCGGCCTCTCCTCGCCGTCCTTGCGGCGGATGATGACATTTTCGGGCTTCAAGTCCCGATGCACGATGTCCCGCGCATGGAGGTGGGCGAGCGAGTCGGCGACGCCGGCGAGCAGATCGAGCAATCGCTCGGGCTCGGCGTTCGAGCCATAGATCTTCCGCAAGGTCGGGCCGTCGATGAATTCCTGCTCGATATAGATCGAACCGCCGGGCACCATGAGCAAATCGACAATGCGCACGAAGCGCGAGTCGTTGAGCTTGGCGGTCGCCGCAAACTCCGTCTTGATGGTGTTGATGATGGCGCGGCGTTTGTCCTCGTCGTAGGCCCTGAGATCGAGTTTCTTCAGCGCCACGTATTCGCCGTTGCGCAGGTCGATCGCCTTCTGCACCTCGCCATAACCGCCCTTGCCGAGACGGCCGAGTCGGACGAAACGGCGGTCGAGCTCGCTTCCCCCGCCAACCAAGTCGATGGCCTGCGCCACGTCTTCGAGATAGTCGGCGCCGGCGCTCTTGAGCATGTCGGCGCGGACCTCCTCGGCGAGCGGGCCATTTCTTTGCTCAAGCGCTTTGCGCAGGGCGCCGGACAGCGTTTCGCAGGCGTCCTTCGGCCTGCCCAATCGAAATAACGCGGCCGCGAGCGTGCGACGCGCCACCGCCTCCTTAACGACGAGGCTCTGATCGGAATATTCTTCGATCAGCTTCTCGAGACCTTCCACCAGCGGCGGTCCGCCTTTGAGCTCGTGGAGCTCGGTTTCCACTTGGAGATATTCGGATTGCTCGTAGGCACCCTCTCGCTTCGGCAGCAATTCCTTTGCCTCGTGCAAGATGCGCTCGGCCTCAGCAAGATTGCCGGTTCCGGCCTCTGCCCTCACCTCTTCAAAGCGCGCCAGCAGCCTGAGGCGCTCGGCGTCTTGCGGGAGTTTTGCCGCCAATTTCCTCGCTCGCGTCCCTGCCTCGGCGTGCTCGCCGATCCGGTTCAGGGCCTGGCAAAGATTGATTTGCATGCGAAGCGCGTCGTTCTCGGGCAAAGGCAGCGGCAGTTTCGGCGCATCCTCGGACGCGGGCCCGGCGAACTGCTGGAGCAGCCTGGCGGCATTGCCGAAGCGCTGCGCCTCGAGCTCGATGCGCGCAAATTCGGCGACGATCTTGGCGGTCTCCAATCTGTCGTCACGAAGACAGGAGAACGCCAGGGCGGGAAGCAGCTCGAGCGCCGCGCTGCGGTCGTCGCCACGCCAGGCATACACGACCGCCATCTCACGTCCGATCTTGATCAGCTCGCCGAAGTCAGCGGGTGATGCGGCTTCGGCCTTCGCCTTGGCTTGGGCAAGATGCTCCAGCGCTTGGCGATCGGACTTCCGCCGGTTCAGCACGACCCCTATGAGCCGGTGCACGCGCGGCTGATGGTCCGAGTTGTCCGTGAGCTTTGCCAAGATGGCTTCCAGGCGAGACTGATGTGCCGGGAGATCGCCCTTTCCCTGGTCGATCGCGGCCTCGATCGCGTCGAGATCGGCCTTCACGCTCATCATCGCCTCACCGCCCGCGACGCGCGCGCCGCCGGCACGAACCTCAAGAAAGTTTAATGTACAGGGTTAGCGGCCATAGATAAAATGCCCGCCAATAGCGCGGCCGTCAGCGGTTCATGACAATCCCCCACAACAAGATCAAACCTCGGTCCTCGGAGAACATCACATGACACGCGTCTACGTCCTTGTTTCACGACTGCTGTTGCTTGCCGGCCTCGTCGTCGGCGTGAATGGCCAAGCGCTCGGCGAGACAGATACCGAGATGATCGTTGGGGGAAGCGCCGCTCCAGATGGCAAATATCCTTGGCAAGTCCGCCTCTACAGCACGATGGACGACACGATCGGCTTCTGCGGCGGCTCCATCATCGCCGCTCAATGGATTTTGACCGCCGGTCATTGCCTGATGGATACCGACTCGGTCATCGTCGGCTATGGCAGCAACGACCGCACCAAGACCACCAAGATCGCCAGCGAGAAGGTCATCGTGAATCCAGACTATATCAAGGGCGAGAAAGCCGACCTCGCGCTGATCAAACTGAAGCAGCCGATCCCGAATGCCGCGGCAATCGGTTTTGCCGATGCGGCCGAGGAAAAGGCCCTGATGCCGGCCGGCGCCAAGGTCACCGTGACCGGCTGGGGGGCGATCTGGGACTTCCAGGCGTTCCAGAATGCGGTCGATGTCATGGCCGGGCGCAAGACGGTGTCCGAGCGCAAGCTGCTGAATAACGAGGAGCTCGAAGCCCCGCGCAAGCTGCATGAGGTCGATATCGAGGTCATCGATCCCAAGGAGTGCAAGGCGGTCTACGAGTCGCTGCAAGTCCCGGAATTCACCATCGGCGACACGGAGATCTGCGCCACGGGCCCGACCGGCGGCAAGGATTCCTGCTTCGGCGACAGCGGCGGTCCGCTCGTCGTCCCCGCCAGCAACGACCGGGGCTACGTCCAGGTCGGGATCGTGAGCTGGGGTCCGCAATGCGGCAATCCGCTGTTCCCCGGCGTCTACACGCGGGTGTCGTCCTTCTCGAAATGGATCGACCAGAACCTGAAGGGCAATTGATCGCCGCGCGCGATCCGATTCAGGCGGCTGAGGGCCGAGGCTCTCTGCCGCCTCTTTACGCTCAAGCTCCGAGGCGCCCGGCTTCAGGCGCCGTTCCGAGGCTGGGCTCGTCTCGCGCCCTGCTCACAGGCACAAGCACGATGCCGAGCCGCGCGCGGCACGCCTCGAACTGCTCGAGCACATGGGCGAGATCGCGGCCGCCCAGATTGACGATGCCGTAGCGGTAGCTCTTTCCATCCTGAAATTCGTTGGAGAGCTTGCGCCCGACAGTGGCATGCAGCTCCACCCTGATATCCGGATAGATGCGCGCGAGACGTTCGATATCGGCCTCGCTGGGAACGGCCGCGACCACATGGTCCGCGAAGCTCCGCAAGACGCAGCTTGCGGCAAATCCGTATCGCCCCTGCCGCCGCGTGAAGCGGGGCGTGCGGCCTTGCGCGATATCGAGCAGCACGGTGTAGCTGTTGGTGCCATCGATCTTCTCGTAAAGGTCGGCAAATTGCGAGGCCATGCGCGGGTTGATCTCGATGATCGAGATCAAGTCGGCATCGGAATCGTACATCATCTCGATATTGAACAACCCGTGGTCGAAGCCGAGCCCCTGCATCAGGGTCGTGGCGATCTCGGCCATGCGCGCCTGCACGCCGTCCGGCAGGGATGACGGGTAGTCGAAGCGGGAAAAGGCGAGCGTGCCGGGGAACATGATGGAATCCACCACGCCGAAGACCGTGGCCACCCC
>JALHTP010000291.1 GCA_022865725.1 Methyloceanibacter sp.
AAAGCACAGTCCATCAAAACTGAATCGTCATGCCCGGCCGAAGTGCCGGGCATCCACAAATTCTCACTCTAGAAGTCAAAGACGTGGATGGCCGGGACAAGCCCGGCCATGACGAGCTTCCGGCTTTCGCCGGGATGACGGACAGGCTGCTTACAAAAAACTATAAGGATCGACATCCACGATGAGGCGGACATCGCCCTTGGCCTTGGGCACTCCGCTAAGCCAGAGCCGCAAATAGGCTTGCAAATCGGCTTCGCGCGCTGCCATCACCAATAACCGATAGCGATGCCGGCCGCGGATCACCGACAGCGGCGCCTCAGCCGGTCCGAGCACCTTGATCTTCGCGGCAGGCGGCGCGGCAAGCGCGACGGAACGGGCGTATAATTCCGCCGCCTCGCGCGAGCTTGCGCTGATCAGAAGCGCCGCTAGCCGGCCGAACGGCGGCAGGGTCGCCCCGCGCCGCGCGGCGATCTCGCGTTCGAGGAAGGCCTCGCGGTCGCCTAGGACGAGCGCGGCGATCACGGGATGCTCCGGCATATAGGTTTGGATCAGGCCTCGCCCCGCAATGGTCTCGCGGCCGGCGCGCCCCGTCACCTGATTGAGCAGCTGGAAGGTGCGCTCGGCGGCGCGCGGATCGGCCTGGGCGAGGCCAAGGTCGCCATCGACCACGCCGACCAGCGCGAGGCCCGGGAAGTGATGGCCCTTGGCGACGAGCTGGGTGCCGATGATGATATCGACCTCGCGCTCCTCGATCTCGCGCAAGGTCTCGCGCAAATCGCTGATGCTCGGCGTCAGGTCGCTCGACAGGATCACGCGCCGCGCGTCGGGAAACCGCTCGGCCACCTCCTCGGCAATGCGCTCGACGCCCGGCCCGCACGGCACGAGCGAATGCTCGGCCCCGCAATGCGGGCATTTCTCGGGGATGGGCGCGAAAGTCCCGCAATGATGGCATTCCAGCCTGCGGCGGAATCTGTGCTCGACCAGCCAGGCCGAGCAATTCGGGCATTCGAATTTGAACCCGCATTTCCGGCAGAGCGTCACCGGCGCATAGCCGCGGCGATTGAGAAAGAGGAGAGCTTGCTCTCCGCGCCCTAGCGTTTCAGCAATCGCTTCCACCAGTACGGGAGAGAGCCAGCGTCCGCGCTCGGGCGGGCTCGCCCGCATGTCGATGGCCGCGATGGCAGGGAGCCCTGCCGCATTGTAGCGGACCCCAAGCCTGATATGGCGGTAGCGGCTTTGCTCGGCGTTGACCAGGCTCTCGATGGAGGGCGTCGCCGAGCTGAGAATGACAGGGCAGTCACCCAACCGGCCCCGCACCACCGCCATGTCGCGCGCCTGATAGGCGACGCGCTCCTCCTGCTTGTAGCTCTGGTCGTGCTCCTCATCGACGATGATGAGGCCGAGATCGGGGAAGGGGAGAAAGAGCGCGGAGCGCGCGCCAACCACCAGCTTTGCCTTGTTCTCCGCCACCGCGCGCCAGATACGGCCACGCAGCGGCGCCGACACGCCGGAATGCCACTCGGCGGGACGTGCGCCGAAACGCTCCTCGCAGCGGGTGATGAACTGGTTGGTCAGCGCGATCTCGGGCATCAGCACGAGCACCTGCTTGCCCTGCCCAAGTGCCGCCGCGATCGCCTCGAAATAGACTTCCGTCTTGCCCGAGCCGGTGACGCCGTCGAGCAACGTCACGGCGAAGCCGCCGCTGGTATTGGCGAGGAGGGCGTGCGCGGCCTCCGCCTGCTCCTTGGTGAGGGTCGCGCGCTTGCGCGACAGGTCGAGCGGTAGCGCGTGCCAGTCGGGCAGTGGCTCGGTCAGAAGCGCGCCGGCATCGACCAGGCCGTCGATCACGCCGGGACTGACACCGGCCGCCTCGGCGAGGCTCGACTTGATCCAGATCAGCCCGTTAGAGGCGGCCTCCAGCACGCGGGCCCGCGCCGGCGTCATGCGCGCAGGCGGGGGTCCTGCCAGCCGCACGCCATAACGGGGCGCGGACGGCTCGAAGGCGCGGCCAGCGCTCATCATCATGCGCAGGACCATGCCGGGGGAGGAGAGCGTGTAGCTCGCGACCCAATCCACGAAATCGAGCGAAACGCGCGGCAGCTTGGGCACGTCGTGCACGATTTCGACGATGGCGCGGAGCTTCTTCGGCTCGATCTGGGGCGCGGGCGCCCCTTCGGGACGCGGCCAGACAACACCGAGATACTCCACCGGCCCAAGCGGGGCGACGACGAATTGCCCGGGCTCGACCTGCGTTCCCTCGGGCACGAGATAGTCGTAAGGCGCCGGCAGAGCGAGCGGCAGCAGGACGGGGACCGTCGCAGGTGCGTGCGCCGCGGCCGTCGCGGATTTGGGCTTTGTCTTTGCTTTGGCCAGGGGTCGCTCTTAGGTTAAACGGAGGTTAACGACTCACGCGCCCATAGTAGCCTTGCGCGTGCGCCGTTCACCCGCATCGATTCAAGGATCGCAAGCTTGGCGGAAGAAGCGGAGTCACCTTCACCTGGATATATGGGGTCGCCTTACGTCCGCGAGGCGGTCGAGGGCTGGCTCGCTTATCTTACCGTTGAGCGCCAGCTCGCGGCCAACACGGCGGAAGCCTATGCCAGGGACATCTCCCAGTTCCTCGCCTTCCTCGCCGGCCAACTCAACACGCTGCCGGACATGAAGCAGCTCCTGGCGCTCCAGGCGCGGGACGTGCGCGCCTTTCTCGCCGCGCGGCGGAGTGAAGGCGTCGGCAGCCGGAGCCTGGCCCGGAGCTTGAGCGCGCTGCGCATGTTCTACAAATTCCTCGAGCGGCGCGGTTACGGCAAGAACGACGCCATCAGGGCCGTGTCCTTGCCGAAGCTGCCGCACTCGGTGCCGAAGCCGCTCACTGCGCCGAAGGCGACGGCGCTTGTCGACGGCGCCGACATCGCCTCGCCTGACGCGCCGGAATGGGTGCTGGCGCGCGATACCGCCGTGCTCGCGTTGCTGTATGGCTCGGGCTTGCGCATCTCCGAGGCGCTGTCGCTTCAGCGCAAGGACGCGCCGATCAAAGGTCGCGACATGCTGCGCGTGACGGGCAAGGGCAGCAAGACGCGGGTCGTGCCCGTGCTTGCCATCGTGCGCGAGGCGGTCGAGCTTTATCTTTCGCTCTGCCCGCTGAAGCTCGGGTCCGACGACGCGCTCTTCGTCGGCGTCAGGGGGAAGCAGCTCTCGCCCCGCATCATCCAGCTCAGGATCGCCCGCGCCCGCGTGGCGCTCGGCCTCCCCGACACGGCGACGCCGCATGCGCTGCGCCATTCCTTCGCCACGCATTTGCTGGGCGCCGGCGCCGATCTGCGCGCGATCCAGGAGCTGCTTGGGCATGCGAGCCTCTCCACGACGCAAGGCTATACTGAGGTCGACCGGGCGCATCTGCTCAAGACCTATGACAGCGCCCACCCCCGCGCGTGATGGTTAAGTCACTGTCACACAATCATTTTTGATCCCGATCAAAGGCTGGGTTCACCCTGCCTGGCGATAAAGGTCCTCGACTCTTTGCCGCCTATTGCGGTACTGACCAGTCAGTCATTATATTGGGGCATCGATCTTGAGAGGGCTGAGCCATGGCCGGAGAGAAGAAGCTGCGAAAGAGCCAGGCCCGCGGCGTAAAGCGGCGGGAGCGTAAGGACACGCGGCCGCAAGAGATCGTGGCTGCCGCCTTCGAGGAATTCGCCACGCATGGCTACGCCGCCACCAGGCTCGAGGACGTGGCGGCCCGCGCGCGCGTGAG
>JALHTP010000292.1 GCA_022865725.1 Methyloceanibacter sp.
ATGATTTTTGCGCGGGGGGGTTCGAGAACGTGGCGGGCACGATTGCCATGGCCTCTAGGCGGAGCGAGTCCTCGGGAGGGCTGGCCATGCTCGACGTGATCGTCCTGATCGCCATGGCGGTTACGGCGGCCGCGTTCGCGGTAGGCCTCATCGTTCATTCCGGCATCGCCCAGGTCCCGGCGCTGATCGCCGCCGCCGCGCTCTATATGGTCATGGCCGCCTCCTATTTGATGGTGGCGCGCGCCGCCAAGCCCACCGCCGCCTCCGACCGCCTGAACGAGCTCGAAGCGGCGCTCGAGATCATCGACAAGGATCTGCAACGCATCGACCGGGTCGAGGACGACGTGTCGCGCCTCGAACTCCTCACCGATCGGGTCGAGCGCCTGGATCAGGCCATGATCGAGCATGGCGTTAACGCGCCGGTCGGCGGCTTCGCGCGTTTCGATCAGTTCGCCCAGGAGTTCGAGGAGGTGCATGCCAAGATCGAGACTGTGCGCGCCGATCTCGAAGGCGAGGCGAAAGATCAGCGCGACAAGATCACGGGCGATCTCCGGGTCCTGGAAAGCCTGATCAAGCAGCTGACCCGCGAATTGGTCGCGACCTCCGCCGCCGAGGAGCCTTCCGTGGCGCCCGCGCGGCCAGCTCCCGTCATCAGCCGGGCGCCCGCACCAATGGTCGAGAAGATCGAGTTCGAGGACGAGGAGGAGCCTGAAGCCGAAGCCGAGACCCTGACGGTTGTCGCGTTCGAGCAGGAGGAAATCCTCGTGATCGAGGACGACGAGGCGGAGGAGCAGGAGCAGGTCTTCGCGCTCAAGGAGGATGTGCCGGTCGAGGTGGCTTTGTCGCGCGAGGAGGAGGCCGTCGAGGCCGCGATTGCGCCTCGCGTCGACGATAACGAGATGCTCGAGATCATGAGCCAGGCGATCGAGGCCGGCCGGGTCGACCTCTATTTACAGCCGACCGTGACGCTGCCCGAGCGGAGACCCCGTTATTTCGAGGCGCTCACCCGCATCAGGACCAAGGCCGACGAGCTCATCCTTCCCGGCTCCTATCTGCACGTGGCCGAGACTTCGGGCATGATGCCGCTCATCGACAATGTGCTGCTGGTGAAAAGCGTGCAGACGCTGCGGCGGCTCAGACCTGAGTCCCGCATCAAGGGCGTCTTCTGCAACATCTCGGTCACGACCCTGCTCGATCCGGAGTTTTTCCCCGAGCTGGTCGAGTTCATGGAAGAGAACAGCGGCTTGAGCGAGAGCCTGATTTTCGAGGTGAGCCAGCCCGCCATCCTCGGGCTCAACGCCGCCGAGCTCGGCGCTCTCGATACGCTGGGCGCGCTCGGCTATGGCTTCTCCCTCGACCATGTCGCCGATCTCGATGTGGATTTCGCCAGCCTCCGCGACCGCTTCTTCCGTTTCGTCAAGATCGACGCCAAGACCTTCCTGCACGATCTGGGGGCTAAGGGCTCTCCGTTCTCCGCGGCCGAGATGAAGCGCGCGCTCGACGATTTCGACATGAAGCTGATCGTGGAGAAGGTCGAGGACGAGGGCACGGTGGCCAAGCTTCTCGACTACGGCATCGAGCTGGCGCAGGGCCATCTGTTCGGCAAGCCGAAGCCGATGAGCCCGGCGCTGTTCCGCCAGCTCGAGGACGCCGACGCGGCTTAGCCGCCGTACCTTTCCATCAGGTCCATGTCATCGCCCGGCTTGACCGGACGATCCAGTCACCCGGATGGTCACAGCGAACTGCAATCAGTGGTGACTGGATGCCCGCCTGCGCGGGCATGACGACTCTTGGAGGGAACGGAGTCCGAAGTCCTATTTGGGCTCCAAGCCGTCCTCTTGCAGTTCCTTTTGCTCTATGTTGCCTCCGCCTTGGGCCTGCCCTTCCTCCTTGGGCCGCTCCACGGCGGAGCCTTTCGGCGCTTCCGCGTTGCCCATGTCCACGGCGGCGGGCGGCGGGGTTATGTCGGGGCGCAAATCGTGCCAGAGCTCTTCATCCTCGACGTCGCCAACCGGAATGACGAGGCGAGCGGCGTCGTTGAAGGAAAGCGGAGAGATGGCCTGAGCGGGGCCGGCGAAGGCGAAGCCGCCGAGCAGAACAGCGGCGGCAGCTTTGATGGCAGCGTGAGTCATGGTCGCGAAATCTCCTTGAGCCGACGAAACACCGCCTGTCTTTCGTTTCCCAGACAAGGCGGCGAGCGGTCGTTTTATGCCACGCACCTCTCTAAAAAGCGTCAGACCCTAGCCAGCAAAATATTTCGAATTGTCGAAGAAACCGGGGCGACCGGGTTAGGGTCCGGTAATTTCTGGTTTTTCGTCGGGTCCCTGGCTCCGTCATACCGGCGCAAGCCGGTATCCAGACAATAAGCTCTCTGCCTGTTGCGCTGGATCCCGGCTTTCGCCGGGATGACGAAACGGAGTCTATCCCCGACTTATCCCCGGCCTCCAAACCTCCTTTCTGCTGCACTCACCTCGTCCGCTTGAGGGGTGTTCTCATGAGGCGTCGTGAGGCGGGACGAGGTGCGGTGCCAGCGGGGC
>JALHTP010000293.1 GCA_022865725.1 Methyloceanibacter sp.
AGCAGGACCGCCACGCGCGAAATTTGCGAATTGGAGCTCGAGCTCAAGGGGGGCGAGACCAAGGAGCTGTTCCGCCTCGCCCGCATCCTTGCCGAGACGGTGCCGCTCAGGCTCGAGGTGAAGACCAAGGCCGAGCGCGGCCATGAGCTTCTCCAAGGCGGCGGCTTCAAGGTCGAGAAGGCCGCCGAAATCGACATCGCGCCAAAGACGGCGACCGGTGAGGCGTTCCGCGCGATTGCCCGGAGCTGCCTCAGGCAGATCATCGTCAATGAGCCCGCGCTGTGCGCCGGCCGTGCCGAGGGCCTGCATCAGATGCGCATCGGCTTGAGGCGTCTGCGCGCCGCCATCGCCGTCTTTTCCGAAATCGTCGCCGACGAGGATCAGGAGAGGATCAGGGCCGAGCTCAAATGGATCACGCAGGAGCTTGGGCCTGCGCGCGATCTCGATGTCTTCGCCGCGGGTGTGCTCGACCCGTTGCGGGCCTCCCATCCAGGCGATGCGGACATGGCCGTGACGCAATTCGACTTCGAGGAAAAGCGGAAGGAGGCCTATGTCCGCGCCGCTTGCTGCATCCGCTCCGACCGCTTCCGCAACGCCGTGCTCGATCTTGCCGAATGGGTCGAGACCGGCGGGTGGGGGGCGGGCGGCGGGCATGAGCGGAAGGCGCTCCGGACGCGCGCCGTGGAAGAGCATGCCCAGCAGGAGCTTGGCAGGCTCCGCAAGCAGATCAAGCGCAAGGGCGCCGGTCTTCGCCATCTCGGGGTGCGCCAAAGGCACCGATTGCGCATCCGCGTCAAGCGGCTTCGCTACGCGACGGAATTCTTCGCGGCCACGTTTCCCGGCGATGGGAGCTCCAAGCGGAGGCTTGAATCGCTAGCGGCGCTCAAGGATCTGCAGGATGCTCTTGGCGGGCTCAACGACCTCGCGACGCGCCACGAGCTGATGGCCGGCGCTCAGCAAGTCGACGCCGATGGAGCAGAAACATCCGCGCCCACGCGCCGCCTTGCCGCGCCCGACACGGAGGCCGAGCCACTGCTCGTCAAAGCCGATCAAGCCTTTGCGCGATTTGCCGCGACCCGATCCTTCTGGAAGCCCTGAGAGGCGCGCGAAACGTCTCAGCCTTCGACCGGCGGCCGGCCCACATGCGTCTTGACGTCGCCGCGCAGCTTCCTGGCCTGGTCCTCGAGCTGCCGCACCGCGGCGTCGAAGGCGTCGCGCAGGGCGACATAGACGTCCTCATGGGCGTGGTCCGCGGGCTTCGCCCGATCGACCACCACGTCCTTCCCCGGCACGCTGATATCGACCCGCACATTATAGAGCTTGCCCTTGTGATGATGGCGGTGCGGCGCTTCCACCACGACGGTGCAGCCGACGATGCGGTCGTTGAAGCGTTCGAGCTTCTCCGCCTTCTTGCGGATGCGCTCCTCGACGGCGGGGGAGGGGTCCATGTTACGGAAGCTGATTTGCAGCGGTATAGGCATTGCGCGATTTCACTCCGCTTGTTGGTCTAGCCGTGATGGGCTGAGACGGCCTTGGTCACCTTGCCCGTGAGGTCGCGTGACAGCGCATGCGAGATGTCGCCGAGACTCACCATGCCGACGAGCTTCTTGGCTTCGTTGAGCACGGGAAGCCTTCGCACTTGGTTGTCCTCCATGATGTGAAGGGCATCCTCGGCGTCTTCGGTGTCGCGGCAGAAAATGACATCCCGGCTCATCACGTCCTTCGCCTCGAGCTTGGCGATGTCCTTGCCGTTGGCGAGCGCCCTGATGGCGATGTCGCGGTCCGTGACCATGCCGATGGTCTTGCCGCCCTCGCAAACCGGGATGGCGCCGACGTCGTAATCGCGCATCTTCTTGGCGATCACCTGGAGCTTGGCGTTCGGCGCGACATATTCGGCGCCCTTATGCATCATGTCTTTGACTTGCATGGACTGACCTCCTGTCCTTTGGCCGCCCTCCATCAGACTCTAGAATGCGCAGAATTGGGTAAACGTTCATTGAGGTGGGTCAAAAAGAGGGCGAGCCCGCCAGAACCCGGGCTCGACTTGACCTTCATCAAGGCCGGGAGCCCGGAACTTGCGCCATA
>JALHTP010000294.1 GCA_022865725.1 Methyloceanibacter sp.
GGGCCGGCCCGCGGCGAGCCCGTCCGCTTCGGCGAAGCCCTGCCGAAAGCTTGAGCGATCGAGTCCTACTGAAGGAAATAGTGCCAGACTCCGGTCGGCGAGATGCCGAGCCGGTAGTAGCTGTATTTGCCGGCCTTCTTCATCGGGAGCGCGAGCGAGGGCGGAACGATGCGGTAGAGCTCGACCTGCTGGGCGGGGTTGAGCTTCGTAAGGTCGGTCTCGGCGAAATAGGGCCACACATACATCTCGTCCTGGCCTTGCCCCACGCGGACATAGCCCGAGGCGATCACGTTTAGCATGGCGGCAAGCACATCCCGCCCCGTACCGTCGGCCGATGCCTTTTTCCAGAAGGCGATCGGGTCCTCCACATAGGCGGTCGTGACCATGGGCTTCAGCTCGTTCGATTCGAGCACCGCCCGCATGGCCTCGATCTCTCCGCTCTGTGCTGCGACGGCGATCTGCTCGAGCACGCGCTTGACCGGGTCAGGCAGCGCGTTGAAATCATAGAGGACCTTGGGGGTTTGCTCCGGAGTCGCTGTGGCTCCTGTCGCTGCTTCGTTGTGAACGTAGACAAGGGCGGCAGCGCCAGCTACCAATGCGCCGAGGGCAATCAGGACGATATTCTTGCGGCGATTCATGCATCACTCCATGAGTGCTCGATCAATCTCGCAGATCGGCGAACGAGCGCAAGTCCAGGTCTTCCAAGTCCAGGTTTCCGCGTCGCCCACCGCCTGTTTGGCGCCACCCTCGATGAGCGAATAGGCCGTGCCCTTGCAGGCAGGCGCGCATATCGTGCTATCCGGCATCCAGCTCGTGCTTGCCGGGATCGGCATCGGCGTGCTGATGGCGGCGCCCATCGGTCCGGTCAATGTCCTCGTCATTCAGCGCACCGTGGCGGGCGGCTTCTGGGCGGGGCTCGCGGCGGGCCTTGGCGCCGTGCTAGGCGATGGCATGCTCGCGGCGATCGCCGCTTTCAGCATCAGGGCGATCTCCGACGTGATGGCGGCCTATTCGGGCGTGATCCAATTCGTCGGCGGGCTGCTCTTGATCGTCTTCGGCCTCGCGCTTCTCGTCACCAAGCCCGCGCTCACCATTCCCGTGGGCCAGAAGTCGCGGCTACAGGAGCACACGGGCATCATCCCGCAGACCTTCTTCCTCACCGTCACCAATCCCGGCGCCATTCTCGGCATGGCGGCGATGATCGGCGGCCTCGGTTCCTTGATCGGCGGACTCAACACCTATCTCGAAGCGCTGCTTCTCGTCGTCGCGGTGATGGGCGGCAGCCTCTTGTGGTGGCTCGGTCTCTCCGAGCTGATCGCCACCATCAGGCATCGGTTGACCGAGAGCCGGCTGAAGCTCATCAATCGGATCGCGGGCGGCGTGCTGGTCGCCTTCGGGCTGATTCTGCTGCTCGACGGCTTCATCTTCCGCTAGCGGGCGATCTATTGCGAGGTGCGCTTCAGCGTGAACTCGCCATGGTGAATGCGGCGGGTCAGCCCTGTCGTCATCTTGGCCACCGCGTCCTCGCCATAGACCCCGATGAGATCGGCGAGCGCCGCGAACAGGGCCGCGTTGGCGAGCATCTCCGGCTCGATGCCGTCATGCAGCGCCTCTTCCCAAGCATCGAGGATGTATCGGAGCGCCGCTTGCTTCTGTGCCTCGTTTTCAGAGGAACGCGACGTTTGCCGTGCTGACCGCAACTCTGGCGCCCCCTTATGGCTGCCGGAAGATCCCGCGAGTGTGAGAGTTACACCCCCCTACCGTGGTCAGGACGATAGAGTGAACTAACCATTAATCTTTACGATCATTTGAGACAATCAGTCGGGCGGCTCGGGCTCTTGCGTGGCCGGCGTGCTGGTGTTCGGGGCCGGCTCGGGAGCCGCTTCAGGCGCACTTTGGGACACGTTTCCGGTTGCCTCGGGCGAGGCGGCTTCGGGGGAAGCTGCTTCGCTCTTATTGGCCTCCGCTGGGGCCGCGTCTTTATTGGCCTCCGGCGGGGCGCCGTCTTTGTTGGCCTCTGGCGCAGGCTCGGGCTTAGTGTCGGCCGGCCCTTTGCTCGCGAAGGTCGAGCCTTGCGCCAATGAGGCGGCGATGGTCGCCCCTTCGCTGCTGAAGCGGGTGGTGGCGAGCGTGGCCGACTGGGTGCAGTTGCGGTAGGTGCGCCGGTAGCCGCGATAGCCGTCATTGAAGGCGTTGACGAGCTTGGCGCGGCGGACGGCGGTCGTCCCCTCGTTCTTCAGGATGTTCTTCATCTGCTCGCGCCAGACCTGCCCTTCCTGCGCCCCGCAAAGCTCGCGCAGATAGTGGACGGCGCCAAGGATCTCGGCCAGCCGCATCAGCTTGCTGTCATAGGGGCGGTCATCGGGGGGAGGGGGTATTGAGCTCTCTCGTGGCACGATGGGCGGCAGGTCGTCGCCGGGCGGCTTGGCCTTGAACCGCGGCTTCGGCGCCGATTTCGGCTGGTCGAACCACCAGAAGAACTGGGCTTGCGCGGCCGGCGCCAGGGCCATGCACGCCCAGGCGAGGCAGAGCGCGCCGAAGGCGAGCCGCAA
>JALHTP010000295.1 GCA_022865725.1 Methyloceanibacter sp.
CAAGTCGTCAAGGCGGTAGAGCGCGGCGTCAGGGAGCATGCGGCCGGTGTTAATTGATGGCGGCGCTTGCGGCAATGGCCGCGAGCAACCTCCCGCAAATGAATAAGCCCCGGCGAGTGGCCGGGGCTTTAGGCGAGAGCAAAAGTCTAGGGAGGTGACTCGGCTCTGTTCTTCGACGCTATTTTCCCTCGTTCGATCGCGCGCGACACATGGCTACGGCACCACCTCGCCGTGCAGATTGATGTCCAGGCCCTCGACCTCGACGGCCTGACTGACCCTCACGCCGGTGATGATGTTGACCACGATGAGAATGACCAAAGTCGCCAACCCGGACCAGAGCAGGGTCACGGCCACGCCTTCGGCCTGGGTCCAGATCTGTCCGACATTGCCTTCGAGAGCGCCTTTGGCGCCGCCGATCGCTTCCACCGCGAACACGCCGGTGAGCAGCGCCCCGATGATGCCCCCGACGCAGTGCACCCCAAACACGTCGAGCGAGTCGTCATAACCGATCGCCCGCTTGACCGTGGTGGCCGCGAAGAAGCAGCCGACGCCTGCTGCCGCGCCGATCCATAGCGCGCCGACCGGACCGACAAAGCCCGATGCCGGCGTGATGGCGACGAGGCCCGCGACCGCGCCCGAGATGATGCCGAGTATGCTCGGCTTCTTATGCACGAGCCATTCGGCGAACATCCAGGCGAGCGCCGCGGTTGCCGTGGCGATCTGCGTCACGGCCATGGCCATGCCCGCGCGTCCGTTGGCGGCCACCGCCGAACCCGCGTTGAAGCCGAACCAGCCGACCCACAGAAGGGAGGCGCCGATCAGGCTGTAGACGAGGTTGGACGGTGCCATGTTCTCGGTACCGTAGCCGGCGCGCTTGCCGAGATAGGTGGCAGTGACCAGCCCGGCGATTCCGGCGTTGATATGCACGACCGTGCCGCCGGCGAAGTCGAGCACGCCCGCCCCGCCGAGGAAGCCGCCGCCCCACACCCAATGCGCGATCGGCGCATAGACCACGAGCAGCCACAGCGTCATGAACAGCACCAGCGCCGAGAACTTCATGCGGTCGGCGAAGGCGCCGACAATCAGGGCCGGCGTGATGATGGCGAAGGTCATCTGGAAGGTCATGAACACCGATTCGGGGATCGTGGCCGCGAGCGCGTTGGTGCTGTCGAGCGACATGCCCTTCAGCATGAACTGCGACATGCCGCCGAGATATTTCTGCATGCCGCCGCCGTCGGTGAAGGCCCACGAATAGCCGATCACCATCCACAGGACCGTGACGATACAGGTGGTGGCGAAGCACTGCATGACGATGGTGAGGATGTTCTTCTTGCGCACCATGCCGCCATAGAAGAGCGCCATGCCCGGGATGGTCATCATCAAGACCAGCGCCGTGGATGTGAGCATCCACGCCGTGTCGCCGGTGTCGAGCGCGGGCTTGGCCGGTTCGGTGGCTTCCGCCGCGTCCTGGGCAAGCGCCGGATCGATGTAGCAGAGCGCCAGCACAGCGAGTGCTGCGACCGCGCCGAATAGATATTTGGCAAGCTTCATCTTGTCCCTCCCTTTAGAGCGCTGATTCGTTGGTTTCGCCGGTGCGGATACGCACCGTCTGCTCGACGGGAACGACGAAGATCTTGCCGTCGCCGATCTGTCCGGTCTTAGCCGCGGCGACAATGGCGTCCACCGCTTTGTCGACCAGTTTGGCAGGGACCACGACCTCGATCTTGATCTTCGGCAGGAAGTTCACGGCGTATTCGGCGCCGCGATAGATCTCCGTGTGGCCTTTTTGCCTTCCGTAGCCTTTGACTTCGGTCACGGTCATGCCTTGCAGGCCGAGCTCGGTGAGGGCTTGGCGCACCTCATCGAGCTTGAATGGCTTGATGATCGCCATCACCAGCTTCATGTTTCTAACCCCTCCATGTTTACGGCTGCCGGGTTCTTGTCTCGTCCGTTGCAGCCGTGCGAACCTGAAAGCAGAGTCAAGCCGCGTGCCAACTCTGTGGCGAAGCAGCAAGTGCTTGGCTTTGGTGACTCTTTTTCAGGCGGCAGGGGATAGGGG
>JALHTP010000296.1 GCA_022865725.1 Methyloceanibacter sp.
AACAGTGCGACCAAGCTTACCTTCATCAACCGGTCCGGCGGGATGCGCGGCATCCTGTGGCTCGATTTCGACGGGCAGCCAAAGGAGTACGCCAATCTCCACGACGGCGAGCAGATCATGCTCGACACTTTCATGACGCATCCCTGGATGGTCACTGACGGGCCCGGCAACTGCTTGCGGATCGTGCTCCCGCAAAAGGGCGCAAGTGTCGTCGAGCTTGGCGGCGGAAGCGACGCGAATACCGTCAAGACGGCGCCGGCCAAGAAGCCGGTGGCGAAGAAGGTCACAGGCTGCGAAGAGGGCTTCAGGCTGGTGAAGGGCCGCTGCAAGCGCATCACGGTGAACGAAGCGCCGCAAGGCTGTCCGCCGGGGACAAAGCCCGTGCCTGAGACGGATAATTGCGTCCCCATCACCAGCACGCCGAAATCCGGCTGCGGCAAGGGGCAGACCAGGGTGAACGGCAAGTGCATGACCAAGGACCAGGCCATTGGCTTCTGCGGGCCGGGCTTCCACGCGCAGGGCGGCAAATGCCTTCCAGGCTTCGTCGCGCCGAAGGGCCCTCGGCCATCGACGCACGGGTGCCCGGCGGGCATGGCCTGGAGCCCGGAGGAAGGGTGTCACGAGGACGACTGATCGCTTCCGCGGAGCCGTGCGCATCCTACTCGCGGTCCACCTCGCCATCGCGCTCGGCGCGGCTGCGCCCATTGCGCCAGCCGATGCCGACCCGGTGGCGCTGATCACTGGGATCTACCAGACCTACCAGGACGACGCGCCCGCGTTGGCCGACATCTACAGCCGGCGCCTCCAGGCCCTGATCGACAAGGACGCGAAGGAAACGCCCGACGGCATGGTCGGACGGATCGACTGGGACGTCTTCGTCACCGGCCAGGACTGGAAGCTCAGCGGGCTCAAGATCGCGCTCGTTTCCAAGTCGGCCGCGCAAGCGAAAGTGCGGGCGACGTTCAAGAACTTCGACGATCCGCGCGATATGCTGTTCCATCTCGTGCTCGAGGATCAGCATTGGCGCATCAACGAGATCGAGAAGACGCTCAAGCCGCGCTGGATCATGTCGAAGATCTTGATGGATGCCCCCGACGCCTTTCCGGACGCCGAGCCCGACACGAAATGAGCAGCCTCTTCAGGAGAAATGGACGGCGAGCCAGACCGTCGGCTTCTCCGCTTCCGTCCAGACGACGCGATGGCGGCAATGCGCGGGCAGCAGGACGAAATCGCCCGGCCCCAGCTCACGGTCAACAGCCTCACCCTCGATCCTGAGCCCGGCTTTGCCCGCGACCACCAGGACCCATTCGTCGGTCTCCTGATCGTACCATCGGCCTTCCGGCGTCGCCTGCCCGGTCGAGACGATCCGCTCGATGCGCAAGCCCGGCCGCTCGATTAGCCGCTCAACCATCTCGCCCGCGAGCTTCCGCGCGGGCAGTCCGCTCAACAGGCTTCCGGCTTTCACCGCCACCAGGCCATGTCTCGGCGCATATGCTCGCGGAGCGGCTCGTTCGCCTTGGCGACCAGATCGGCCGACAGCGCCCGGAGCTCCTCGGCCTGATGCAGCAGCGCCTTCATCCGCTCGTCGAAGAAGGCGAGCTGGAGCCGCGCCGCCTCGACCGGGGACGTCGCCGCGGCCAGGCTTCTCACGAGATCGAGCCCCGAGGCGACAGTCTGCCGGCCAATATCGAACAGCATGCGATTGACCTCGACCGTTCCCTGGCTCGCGGCCTGAAACGAGCGCTCGATGCTCGCCACCGCGCTTTCCAATTCATGCGGCGGCAGGGCGGCGGGCTCCGCCGGCGCAACACGCGTCTTGGCGAGTTGCGGCGCAGGCTTGTCCGAGAGCGCGGGCGAAGGCGCCTGCCGGACCACAGCCTCGCGCGCCAGGGTTCCGGTCGCCTCGGCGGCGACCACATTCCTTTGCGGCTTGGGCTCTGAAATCTTGGGCTCTGAAATCTTGGGCTCTGAAATTTTCGGCTCGGCGATTTTGCGCGGCACGCCGCTATGCGACCTGCCGCCTTTCGATTTCCCGTGGCGGGACATGGGGGCCTCCCCTGGTGAGGCCGGCGACGGGACGAGATCCGCCTCGCGTCAGACGAAGCCGGCTGGTGCTGGCGCAGAAGCGCGCCATGCAACCGAAGCATGAGCAAGCGGCCATTTTGCGGCGGGACGCCGAGAGTCTCGGCGCGTTCCGTGCTGCGCGGCTAGAGAGCGAAGCGCCTACTTGCGGCGATCGACCTCGGCCTGGGTGACCTCGCCCGACTGGATCAGCGCTTTCACGCAGGACTTGGACAGGCTCTTGCCCGCCTTGTCCATGCAGAAGCGCAACGCCGTGCTTTCGAGCCCGTACTCGCCGCAATATTTGTGATAGTCCGCCGCGCAAGATTGCTGCACGGCCTTGCTGTAGGAATCGGCGTTTGCCGCGCCGGTGAAGCCAAGGACTGAAAAACAGGCGACAAGCACGGTCGCGCGATAGTTCCGCATCGAACACTCCCCCAGATTCCGACTCAAGTTTGAAGTCTAAGCTGAAACCGGCGCGAGCGTTCCCATCCGCGCGGCCCGCAATGCAAAAAGATGTGCATATTGTCTTTTGCGCCACAGCGGCCCTCTTTGGTTGCGCTACGGCGCTGGGTTTAGAGGATTTTTCTCCGCAAAGTGGGGAGCGAAGGGCATCCACGTCTCGAGCCATGCGGCGCTTCATGCGGGCTTCTTATTATTGAGGCGCGCGCCGGCGGTCCTGCGCCAGGCAGCGTAGGCTTTGGTCTCCGGCCGCCCCTGCACCTCCGCCTTGAAGTCATCGAAAGCGATGCCGGCCTGTTTCGCCGCGAGGAACAGCTCGAAGAAGCCGCGCACGCCCTCAGGCAGAAGCTTGTAGTTGCGCGGGCCGCAAAGATGCACACGGCCGCGGCAGGCCCGCGCGCGGCGGCAGGCAGCGTTGCCGCAGATGCGCCAGAGGCAGAGCATGTCGGCGCCGCTGCGCATACTCTCGACGACGCCCATTTTGCGGATGTGTGCGCCAGTCTCGGTCATGACACTGTCTTTCTCTCCATCGCAACCAGCACCTTTCCCCTCTCTCCCTTGCGGGAGATGGCTTCCCGCCCGAGCCCGGACTTCCGGGGTCGCATGGCGGGAAGGGTGAGGGGTGATTCATCTGACGCGCTTCCACGCTAGCGTGTTCGCCGCTGACCCCTCACCGCGATCCCCGTGGGATCGCGTGCTCTCCCACAAGGGGAGAGCGGGCAGCTTGTAGCACCGTTACGACCAGACATGCGTTCTCCTTGCCGCGACGCGTTTCAGCGTCCGGAGTTTGGGAAAGTCACCCCTCGATCCTTCGAGACGGGCCTTCGGCCCTCCTCTGGATGAGGGGGATGGCGCGCCGAAAGACGCAAACCTATGGTTCGTGCCTTGCGGCACGCGGGCGCCTCGCGGCCCGCCATACGCGCTCATGTAGCAGCGACAAGAACATGAGCACTTGCGGCGATTTGACGACGCCGGACCGCGCTTTCGCCGTGAGTGTCCCGCTGGCCCGTCTCTTCTTTTTATTCTGATCCTCTCTCCACGAGAGAGGGACGGATCGCGTTTGGGATAGACCTCACGGTCGTCAGCCAGCTCCTGGCAGGGACTCGTAGTGGTCCCGGAGGGAGCCCCGCCGCCGCCCGGGTGTCCTGTCTGCGAGACCGGACCCGCGGGGCGCCGCACCCCAT
>JALHTP010000297.1 GCA_022865725.1 Methyloceanibacter sp.
AGGGATTACAGCCCAGTCTACGGACGCAACGAACCATTCAGCCGGACTTCATGTCTACAGCTTTGATGAACTCGTCGCTGAGGAGCAGCGGAAACAAAGGTGGGCCGCCTTCGGAGCCGCATTAGGCGGTGTAGCAGCTGTGATGAACGCAGCCAACGCTGGATCTAGTGTAAGCGTCGTTGTCAGGCCACGGCCTTTTCGGGCTCTTGCTTGACGTAGGCGAAAGGCAAGAGTTCGTCGATCCGGCTCATGGGATGGCGATCGACGATCTTGGCGAGGACATCGGCCAGATAGGATTGCGGGTCGACGCCATTCATTTTGCAGGTTTCGATCAGCGATGCCAGGATTCCCCAATGTTCGGCGCCGCCATCGGAGCCGGCGAACAGATGATTCTTGCGCCCGAGGGCAATGGGACGAATGGCGCGCTCGACGGCATTGGAGTCGATCTCGACGCGGCCATCGTCGAGGAAGCGGGTGAGCCCGTCCCAGCGCGTGAGTGCATATCGGATTGCTTCCGCGATCGTCGATTTTCCCGAGACGGCTGCGAGTTGCGCTTCGAACCAAGGCTTCAACGCATCGACGAGCGGCCTGCTGCGCGAGAGCCGCACGCGGTGTCGTTCCTCGGCCGAGCAGCCGCGGATGTCGGCCTCGATCGCATAGAGAGCGCCGATGCGCATGAGCGCCTCCGCCGCGATCGGCGCCGGGGACGCCGCCTGGATCTCATAGAAGCGGCGCCGCACATGGCTCCAGCAAAAGGCGAGGACGACGTCGCCGCGCTCGGCGAGGCTGGCATAGGCGCCATAGCCATCGACCTGCAGGGTACCCTTGAAGCCCGCCAAGTGCGCGACCGGCCGTTCGTGCTTGCGGTCGGGCGCATAGACATAGGCCACACCGGGCGGCTCAGGCCCGCCCCACGGCCGATCATCGCGCGCATAAGCCCAGAGCTGACCGGTCTTGGTGCGGCCGCGCCCGGGATCGAGCACGGGTGCGGTCGTCTCGTCGGCGAACAGCTTAGTCGAACTCTTCAGCCCTTCAAACAGGCGGGTGTAGACGGGGCGAAGCGCGAAGGCGGCGCGACCCACCCAATCGGCTAGCGTCGAGCGATCGAGCGCAATGCCCTGGCGGGCATAAATCTGCGCCTGGCGGTAAAGCGGCAGGTGGTCGGCATATTTGCTGACGATGACATGTGCCACGAGGACCTCGGTCGGAATGCCGTTCTCGATGAGCCGCTCCGGCGCCAGTGCCTGGGCCACTTCGCCCTCACAGGCCCGGCAGGCATACTTGGGACGGCGCACGACGAGCACCTTGAACTGTGCGGGGATCATGTCGAGCCGCTCGGACACATCCTCGCCGATCCGGTGCTTGAGACCACCGCAGCACGGGCACGTTTTGTCCGCGACATCGATGGTGATCTCTTCGCGCGGCAGATGAGGCGGCAGCGCGCCGCGATTGATGCGCCGATTGCGCGATCCCGCCGGTTTCTTCTTGTTCTCCTCCTCCGCGGCTTGCGCCGCAGCGAGTGTCTGTTCCAAATCCTCGAGCGCGAGCGCCAACTGATCGGCATCGAGCCGTTCGGCCCGGCGGCCGAAGCGATGGCGCTGCAGTTCTTTGATGATGGCGATGAGGCGCTCGACTTCACCGCGGGCAGCAGCGAGCTCGCCTGAATGCCGCTCCCGCTCGGCCAACAGCAGAGCCCGTAGAGCGGACGGATCGGTCGGGAGTTGATCGAAGGCGTCAGACACAGCGGGATGGAATCACATCCTTGGCGATTCGTCGCGTTCGAGATTGCGCCTGAGTCATCGTGCCGCGGGCTACAGCGTCGCCTGCGGCGCAGGCACCCGCACAGCACGCACCCGCGTCCAATCAAGCCCTTCGAGAAGAGCCGAGAGCTGAGCCGGCGAAAGCCGCATCACCCCGTCGCTGATCGTCGGCCACCGGAACGATCCTTGTTCTAACCGCTTGGTAACGAGCACGACCCCCGTGCCGTCCCAGAACAACAGCTTCACGCGATCTGCGCGCTTGGCCCGAAAGACGTGGATGACGCCGCCATAAGGGTCCGCACCGAGGCTCTCGCGCACCACGGCAGCGAGGCCATCCATGCCCTTGCGAAAATCGACCGGCTTCGTCGCGATCAGGACCTTCACGCCGCTGGCGGGAACGATCACGATGCTGCCTTCACGGCACGCAGAACCAGCATCAGCATCGCCGCGTCCGTGCCCGGCGGAACGCGCACCGTTGCCGCGCCGATCACGATCTCGATGATCGTCGCCTCGGTCTTGGTGTCCGCGACAGGCGAGACGGCCATAACCACGGGCGCAAAGGAAACCGCGCCGATCGTGCCAGCGCGCTCGCGAGCCTCCCGCCGCCAGGTGAACACCTGCTGCGGCGTCAATCCGTACCGGCGCGCCACGTGCGAGGCGACCACGCCCGGCGCAAGCGTCTCCCCAACGACACGCGCCTTGTCATCCTCTGAAAACCGGCGACGTCGGCCGGTCCCGGTAAACACCTCCAGCCGGCGAACAGTCGTCACCTCCGGCTCAAACGTATGGTCAAGCGTAGACATAAGCCGATCCCCGATTCAGAGATCGTCACACTCGCTGATCACCGATGTCCATGGAAGGTGGGATCACAACGACGCTTACCCTGGAGCGCACAAGCCGCCAGACATTTGGCGGATTACGTAGATGCGAATGGTTTTCTCAACGTCCAGGCACTGACTTGTGCCCAGCTCGACGATACGTACGTCGAAGATGCGAACTTGTTGATGGCTTGGTACAGCGGCTGGTTCAACGGATTGTCCAAAAAGCACTACATGGACGTCCTCGGTGCAAAGGTCGTTCAAGACCAGGTGATTTCATATTGCGAAGCCAACCCCCAGAAATTGGTGATCGATGGTATCGCCACGGTGCTGAAAGTGGATCGAGCCATATTAGGCATTCAGCAGTAGACCTACCGAATCTCGTTTGAGAAAACGATCCTCCCGACCGGAAAGCGCGTTGTATTTCTGCAACATCGATCGCGATTTCTCGCATGGCAGGGTCTAATCGACTGGACGGCCTTAGTTTTGCGGCAGTCACCATGCTTAGTCGTTGGTTGTTAGAGGTTTG
>JALHTP010000298.1 GCA_022865725.1 Methyloceanibacter sp.
CGCGGAGCGCAGCGAGATGCTCGACCGGCTGGTGCGTCGGGCCATCCTCGCCAAGACCTATGGAATCGTGGGTCATGATATAGATAACCCGCTGCTGCATTAGCGCCGAGAGGCGGATCGACGGGCGGCAATAGTAGGAGAAGACAAGGAAGGTGCCGCCATAAGGCACGATCCCGCCATGCAGCGCCATGCCGTTCATGGCGGCGGCCATGGCGTGCTCGCGCACGCCGTAATGGATGTAGTTGCCGGCAAAGTCGCCGGGTTTGACGATGCCATGCTGCTTGGTCAGGGTGCCAACGGAGCCCGTGAGGTCGGCAGAGCCGCCGATCAGCCCCGGCACCACCGGCATGAGCTTCTCCAGCACCTTCTGCGAGGATTGCCGGGTCGCAAGCTTGGCGCCCTCGCGGGTGAAGTCCGCCTTGAGTGCCGCAATCGCGGCGAGGATCGCGGCCCTCACTTTGTCGTCGATGGGATCGGTGAGGCCGGCGCGGGACGGCGCATCGAGCCGCTTCGCCGCTTGCGCCCATGAATCGTAAGCCGCCCGATGCCGCGTGCCGGCCGCGCGCCAGCCGGTGAGGATCGGCTTCGGCACCTCGAAGGGTTGATGGCGCCAATGGAGCTTCTCGCGCGCGCCTTTGATCTCCTCTTCTCCGAGGGGGGCGCCGTGGGTGGCGGCCGTGCCCGCCTTGCTCGGCGCGCCATAGCCGATGATGGTCCGGCAGGCGATGAGCGAGGGCCGGTCGGTGACGGCGCGCGCATTCTCGATCGCCAAGGCGATCGCCTCCGGATCGTGGCCGTCGACGCGGGCGGTGTGCCAGTGCGACGCCCTGAAGCGCTCGATCTGGTCGTCGGAGACCGAGAGGCTGGTCGGGCCGTCGATGGAGATCTGATTGTCGTCGAAGAGCACGATGAGCCGGCCGAGCATGAGGTGGCCCGCCAGCGAGATCGCCTCGTGGCTGATGCCCTCCATGAGGCAGCCGTCGCCCGCCACGCAATAAGTGTGGTGGTTGACGATCTCATCGCCGTAGCGGCGATTGAGCAGCCGCTCGGCGAGCGCCATGCCGACCGCGTTGCCGAGGCCCTGGCCGAGGGGGCCGGTGGTGGTCTCGATCCCGGGCGCATGGCCATATTCGGGGTGCCCCGGAGTGCGCGAGCCGAGCTGGCGGAAATTCTTGAGCTCCTCCAGCTCCATCTCGGGATAGCCGGTGAGATAGAGCAGCGCATAGAGCAGCATCGAGCCGTGGCCGGCGGAGAGCACGAAGCGGTCGCGGTCCGGCCAATCGGGGTGGGAGGCGTCGAATTTGAGGAAGCGCGTGAATAGCACGGTGGCGACGTCGGCCATGCCCATGGGCATCCCGGGATGGCCGGAATCGGCCTTCTGCACGGCATCCATGGCGAGCGCCCTGATGGCGTTGGCCATGTCTTGATGCGTCGCCTCTTGTAACGCCTGATTCTGCGTCGGGTCTTTAAGAGGCGAAATAAGCCGTTCCTCGGTCATTTTCAGCCTTTTGGTAGCAGCCTAGGTAGCGTCGTGGCCGGCGGAGCTGGCCGGGGTTGCGCAGCCGGCCACGCGGCGAAGGCTGGCACGAACACCTCCGGTGCTGGGGCCCGATAACCAAGCGAAGCATGCGGACGAACCCCGTTGTAATGGCGCCGCCAGCTCTCAATCACGATCTGTGCCTCCTTCAACGTGTAGAAGATCTCGCCGTCGAGCAGCTCGTCGCGAAGCCTGGCGTTGAAGATCCACGATCGGGCCGGTTAGGCCCCGTGCCGCTCCCCTGTGTTGAGAACGAGACGTGTCCCTTAAACTAGAGGTTACCTTCGGTTTTCTTCGGCGGGAAGATTATGTAGGCGGCCGGAACAGCCTCGATAGACACAAGGATCACACGCGCTCCTCGTCCTCAATTCCTGGTGCAAGCGCAATCTAGAATTTGCGCTCCTTCGCAATCTGGTCATAAGCCTCGTTGATGACGGTGATCTTCTTGGTGGCAAAAGAAACGAACTCCTTCGGCAGGCCGCGCGAGATTAGTTTGTCGGGATGATTTTCGGCAACCAATCTCCGGTAATGGCTCTTCAGCTCCGCATTGCTGACCGAAGACTTGACGCCCAAGACGTCGTAGGGATTGCGCTTAGCGGCGATGACGTGACGCGCCTTGATGCAGGCGAACTCGGTGTCGGTCATGCCGAAGCGCTTGGCGATGCCGGCCAGAAACTGCTCCTCGCGCGGATGCAGCACCTCATCTGCCTTGGCGATATGAAACAAGCCTTCAAGCACGTCCTCGAGTAGCTTGCGGTCGCCTTTGAACATGGTGGCGAGCCGCTCGGCATAGGTCTCGTAGCCGACCATATCCTGCTTGGCGAGATTGAACACGTGGGCGACGATCTTCATCTCGCCCTCGGGCACCTTGAACACTTCCTTGAAGGCGTTGACCTCGTCCATGGTGACGACACCGTCGGCCTTGGCCATCTTAGCGCCGAGCGCGATCACTCCTACGGCAAACGCCACCCGGTCTTCGGCTGGCACTATCCCACTCCTTGTCGAGATCCATGACGTAATGCGCCGCCACACCCTTGAGAAGCGCACCAATCGGCCACTCATCCCGTCGAGAATCTCCACGATAGGCAGCCTCTCTTCTTATGGGCTTAGAATACTTTAGGCCGGGCCAGGGCTGAGGGCAAAGATGTTCGGATCACCGCGTATACCAAATCGGCGAACTCCAAGCGCGCTCTTGGATAGTTGCCGGCACGTTGGTGAGCGGTGCCATATTCAATCGGGCCGCGTCGTAGGTGTTCCAGCGTGGCGTCGGTATCTCAAGGACACGGGCATAA
>JALHTP010000299.1 GCA_022865725.1 Methyloceanibacter sp.
CGGTCCTTCAGCGTCTTGTCGAGCGCCTGCGCGCCCTGGCCGACAGCGACCGTCAGCGCGTCGGTCCGCTGTTTCAAGGTGTTGTCGAGCAACACGGCGCCCTGAGAGAGCAGGGCGGTGAAGCCCTCGGTGCGGGTCTTCAACGTCTTGTCGAGACCCTCGGTGTTCTGGGTGATGGAGATCGCGAACGCGTCGGTGCGGTCCTTCAGCGTCTTGTCGAGCAGGATCGCGCCCTGGGCGACGGAGGTCTCCAGTCCCTTGATGCGCGTCGCGATCGAGGACTGCAGCGCCTCGGTGCGCTCCTTCATGGTCTTGTCCAGCGCGGTGGTCCGCTGCACCACCACGCTCTCGAGCGCGGCAAGGTTCTGGGTCGCCCCTTCGATCACCTGGGTCAGGCGCCCTTGCTCCTTGCTCAGGCGGTCGAGCAGGCCAGGCACGGCCTCGGCGACCCGGTTCTGCGCCTTGTGCACCTGCTCGGCGGCTTCGCTCGACCGGGCGACGAGCAGCTCGGTGAGCTGAACCCCGCGCTCGGCAAGCTTCTTGTCGATCGAGCTTGAGGCGTTGGAGATGTCGCGCGCCACCTGGGCGCCGACGCCCTTCAAGGCGTCGCTGACTCTCTGGCTGTTATTGGCAAGCGCCTCGCGCTCGGTGGCGAGCTCGCCGATCAGGCCCCTGACGCGGATCTCGTTCTCGCCATAGGACCGCTCGAGCGCCGCGACCTCGCTATGCACCATGGCTTCGAGCTCGCTCGCCCGTCCGATGGCGCGCGAGATGGCGTCGTTCATCGCCGCGACCTGGCGCCTGATGGTCTGGCCGACCGAAGCGACCGACTGCTCGGCCAGCTTGTCGGGCTCGGCGAGCCTGACCGCGACCTCGGTCATGGCCGAGGCCATGAGGCGGAGCTCCTGGGCGCGCCAGACGAGGAGCGCCAGGAACCAGAAGATGACGATGGGAACGAGGATGGCGACGGCCGCGGTGAGCGCCGAGGCGCTGCCGAGCATGCCCGACATCCCGGAGGAGGCGACCTGCGCCGAGATCAGCCCGAAGGCGAAGAAGCCGCCGACGATGAACCAGAGGGCGGAAGCGCCGAGCGCCATCAGGAAGGGCGTCCGCGACGGCCTTTGCTGAAGGGCGAAGATCAGCCCGCCGATCGAGGGAAGATCGTCATTGGCGGGCGTGGCAAGGCGGCGTGGCGGGGGCGGGCCCGCCGGGCGCCGGGTGCGGACGAATTGCCGCGGCGGAGGGGTAGCGCCTGGGCCGGCGGCCTCGGCAAACTCCAAGGGCGGCTTCGCCGCCATCTCCTCCTGAGGCTTCGGCTGTTGAGGCTTCGGCGGCTCCTCGCGTTTCGGCTCGCCACCCTCGCGCTTGCGCTGCTCGGCCTTGAGCCGCTCCGCCAAAGAGGTTCGCTTCGGAAGATCGAGGCCGCGCTCAAGACCATCGCCCGGCTTTTCATCTCGTTGCCGGGTTAACGCGTCTAGCGGCTTTTGCGTTTGATCCTTAGCCCCTGCGCCCGTAGTTCCAGACTTCGCTTGCTCTTGCGCCATAACGCGTTCCTCGCAACCGACGAAAACTTATGAGAGAATTTGCGCGCCTTGCTACTCGATACCCGCCAGCAGCGGCGCGAAGCGTCATAACGGGACGGCCCTCATCCCCGGACCAAAAACCTATCCGGAAGAGCCCCCGACGCATTTCCCCCTCTCCCTTCATCGTTAACGAATTTTTAGGGCTAAAAAAAGTTTAATCGGCTTCTATGGTTTACGCGCCATAAGGCTTTAATATTGCTTACAGATTCTGCTGCCTCAAGGGCGCGAATCAGCTAAGAGGGAAAGCCTTGGTTGCAGGAAGGTAACACGGACCATCCGCTCAAAGCCGTCACACAATCGCCTCGCGTCCTCCGCACTGCACGCAAAAAGCGTCCGCATAGCTCTGCTAGCAGCAAGGCGAGACCGGGAAACGACGAGGGAGATCGAGCCTCATGGCAAGCGAATCGGCGGTTTGGGCTGAAGCTCGGCCGGCCGAGGAGGGGCGCAAAGTGTCCTCCAGGCCTGTCGATCTCGTGCATCTCTCCCGCTACACGCTCGGCGAGCGCGAGCTGGAGCGGGAGGTGCTTGAGCTCTTCTGCAGCCAATCCCTGATCTATATCGAGCGGCTTCGCCAAGCCCGGTCCGACAAGGACTGGAAGGACGCCGCCCACACGCTCAAAGGCTCGGCCTCGGCCATCGGCGCCTGGCGCGCCGCCGCGGCTGCCGAAAGCGCCGAAGCGCTGTCGGGCGAGGCCTTGTCGCAAGACAGGGCTCTGCGCCTCGGCGAGATCGAATCCTCGGTGCACGAGGCGAAGACCTATATCGGCGCGCTGCTCGAGGACCGCTGAGGCGCCGCGAAGGCTCTGGAGTCTCAGTTTCAATTGCCCTATAGAGCACGGGCCGCGAGCGGGCACCCCTTCTCGCGCCTTCATTTTCGGGCGCGAGCCTTCCCCGCTGCCCGGTCCCCAAGATCGGACGACACCGAAGTTCGCCAATGTCATGGCCACGATCACCTTTATTCAGAAAGACGGGACGAAATGCGTTGTCGAGGCTGAACCCGGCATGACGGTGATGGAGGCCGCGGTGAAGAATTCGATCCCCGGCATCGCCGCCGAATGCGGCGGCGCCTGCGCCTGCGCGACCTGCCATGTCTATGTGGATGATGCGTGGCGCGAAGCGACGGGATCTCCGCAGCAGATGGAGGAGGACATGCTCGATTTCGCGTTCGACATCAGGCCGTCGAGCCGGCTCTCCTGTCAGATCAAGGTGACCGAAGGGCTCGATGGCCTCGTAGTCCGCATCCCCGACAAGCAATTCTGAGCCGCTCCATGTCCGAGGACGTTATCAAGACAGACGCAATCATCGTCGGCGCCGGCCCGGTGGGGCTGTTTGCCGTATTCGAGCTCGGCCTCGTCGACATCAAATGCCACCTCATCGACATTCTCGATCGGCCGGGTGGTCAGTGCACCGAGCTCTATCCCGAGAAGCCGATCTACGACGTTCCCGCCCTGACCGTCGTCACCGGCCAGGAGCTGACCGACAAGCTCATGGAGCAGATCAAGCCGTTCGGCCCGACCTTCCATTTCAATCAGCGGGTGGAGACGCTCGAACGGATCGACGGCGCCTTCAGGCTCAAGACCGATGCCGACACCGTGTTCGAGGCTAAGGTGGTGGTGATCGCCGCGGGCGGAGGATCATTCACGCCGAAGCGCCCGCCGCTGCCTGGCATCGAGCACTATGAAGGAACTTCCGTCTTCTACTCGGTGCGCAAGATGGAGCATTTCCGGGGCCGCGACGTGCTCATCGTCGGCGGCGGCGATTCCGCGCTGGATTGGACCTTGAATTTGCAGCCCGTCGCCAAGTCGCTGACGCTGCTCCACCGCCGCTCCGAGTTCCGCGCCGCGCCCGCTTCGGTGCAGAAGATGCTGGCCCTTGTCGAGCGGGGCGACGTGAGCTTCAAGCTCGGTCAGGTGACCGAGCTGCACGGGGAGAAGGGCCAGCTGCGCTCGGTGACGGTGAAGGGGGCCGACGGCGCCACCTTCGAGCAGCCGACCGAGGTGATGCTTCCCTTTTTCGGCCTCACCATGAAGCTCGGGCCCGTTGCCGATTGGGGCCTCAATCTCGAAGAGAATTTGATCCCGGTCGACACCGCGAAGTTCGAGACGAGCGAAGCGCGCATCTTCGCCGTTGGCGACATCAACACCTATCCGGGCAAGCTGAAGCTCATCCTGTCGGGCTTCCACGAGGCCGCGCTGATGGCGCAAGCGGCCCACAAATATGTCTATCCCGACAAGAAGCTGATCTTCCAATACACCACGTCGTCGTCGAGCCTGCAAAAGAAGCTCGGCGTGAAGTGATGGCTCCGGGTGGGTTTTTGCCACCCACTCCATTGGTCGCCAAACAAACCTCCGTCATACCGGCGAAAGCCGGTATCCAGAGCCGCTGGTTCCGTGCCTGTTGCCCTGGATCCCGGCTTGCGCCGGGATAACGAGTCCGCGGTGACTTATCCCCGCATAATTCCCGCCCTCCAATCCTCCGTTACACTGATCTCACCTCGTCCTTCTTGAGGGGCGCATCATGAGGCGTCGTGAGGCGGGACGGGGTGCGGCGCCCGCGGGGCTCGTTCGCAAACGAGTCACTCGGGCGGCGCCGGAGCTCCGCCCGGGTCCATTACGAGGCCCTGCCAGGAGCTGGCTGACGACCGTAGGGTCTATTTCAAACGCGATCCGTCCCTCTCTCGCGGAGAGAGGATCAGAATAAAAAGAAGAGACGGGCCAGCGGGACACTTACGGCGAAAGCGCGGCCCGGCGTCGTCAAATCGCCGCTTCTGGCGCGCCGAGAGGCGCCCGCGCGATCCCCGCAAGGATCGCGACACCATAGGTTTGCGTCTTTCGGCGCGCCATCCCCTCATCGGCGAGGAGGGCCAAAGGCCCGTCTCGAAGGAGCGAGGGGCAAGTTACTCAACCCCCGGACGCCCCCCCGTCGCGGCAACGAGGAGTCATGTCTGCGCGTCTGCAAATCACTCCTCACTCTTTCCATGCGACTTGCGCGCGAAGCACGCGCTCGCCTGCTTGCCGCCGCTACCGCTATATGCGAAGCCTGACCCAGCGTTGCAGCGTGGGCGCGGCACAAATTATGCGTAATTGGCGAGGTTTTGTCTCAGTTGCGCTGCTCGTGTTCGCCAGCGCCATCGTGCTGCTTGAGGTGTTCGTTCTCCTCATGAACCCTTACGGCAACTTGCCGCATTTGCTCTTCCGCGAGCACGAAATCACCGACATCAATCAGCGCTTCCAATATCCCGCGCTGATCCGTTCCGGACGCTTCGATTCCATCGTGATCGGCGCCTCGGATGCGCGGCTGATCCGTCCTGAGGCGCTCGACGGCATCTTCGGCGGCCGCTTCGCCAATCTCTCCATGAATGCCGGGCTTGCTTGGGAGCAGTACCAAATTGCCGACCTGTTCATGCGCACCGTTGCGAACCCGCGCACGCTCGTCATCGCGCTGGATCACGTCTGGTGCGACGACAACGCCGACACCACGCGTACGACCTTCCGTGGCTTTCCCGAATGGATGTATGACGACGATCGCTGGAACGATTTCGCCTATACGCTGAACAGTACAACGGTCGAGCTCAGCGGGCGGCGTCTGGCTGTCGCGCTCGGACTGAAGCCTGGGCGGCTGGAGGCAGGCTATGAGGTCTTCACCCCGCCGGACAGCGCCTACGACCCGGTCAAGGTCCGCAACAAGCTCTGGGGCAACGCCGGGCCGCAGGCGATCGAGGCGAAGGAGCCACCTTACGCGCCAAGCTCGGTCGAGCGCGCCTCCTGGCAATTCCCCGCGCATGCCTGGCTGGATGAGATCTTGGGCAGGTTTCCCGGCCGTGTCGTGCTGGCCTTCATGCCGGCCCATATCGCCGCGCAACCGATTCCAGGCACCGAGGCGGCGGCAAAGGAAAGCGAATGCAAGGCCCGCATCGCGGCGCTGGCGCGCCGTCATGGCGCCTCCCCAGTGATCGACTTCCGC
>JALHTP010000300.1 GCA_022865725.1 Methyloceanibacter sp.
ACGCTGCACAGGAGGGATTGCCGATGACAGAACTCGCGAATGATCGGGAAGCCCTCAGGCGCAAAATACTGCGCGCCATGAAAACGAAGGGACTGTCCTATAGGAGCCTCGCAGCCAAGGTTGGTCTGTCACCTTTCATCGTCACGGCCGCTCTGCACGGGCAAATGCAGTTGCCGAAGGATGCGGCCGTCCGAGCCGCGAAGGCGCTCGGTGTGGCCGAGGCCGAGGAGTTTCTGACCGAGATTCCGATGCGCGGCTCTCTGGGTCAGGCTGTCCCAACCGATCCAACGATCTACCGCTTCTATGAAATCGTGCAGGTCTATGGCACAACGCTCAAGGAACTGATCCATGAAGAGTTTGGCGACGGCATCATGAGTGCAATCGACTTCGATCTCGAACTGACCCGTCAGCCTGACCCCAATGGCGACCGCGTGCGCATCGTCATGACCGGCAAGTTCCTAAAATACAAGAAGAGCTGAGCCCGCCTTCTTGAACGTCGTTTGCGGCTACCGAACCTTGGTGTTCTGGCAGAGAGCATCCGACATCAAATGCATAGTCGCTAAAAATTGAAGGCCGCCCTCCGAAGCGGCCCCTTAGCCGATTGGTCTCTATTGCCGAAGATTTGACTTTTGCGTAAACCGGGACGGGTGTTTGACTGTTTCTCCAGCTAATCGCCTCTGTCCAAGGAGACTCTCCCATGAAGAAATATCTAGTCGCAGCGGTTCTGATCGTGAGCTTCGCAACCCCCGCCTTGGCTGACGCGATTTATGTCATGCTTAATCCCACGAGCCATAAATGCATAACGACAAAGTCGCCTGGCCACATGCATGGCTACAAAATGATGGGTAAGTATCCATCACTAGGAGAGGCTCAAACTGCTATGCACAGAATGACGGTGTGCCAATAGCAATCCGCTCGTTGTCTTAAGAGATGGCGCGTCGGCCGAAACCGACGCCCCTTGAAAATAAGGCCCCCATCAATAGCCGCGGCACGTCGTAGCAAGTAGGCGCTTAGCTTTATCAATGAAGTCACTTAGCCCAAACCGATCACGTGGTGCTCGGCTCTGGTACCGGCACGTCGAACCCGTTTAGCGTGACGGATACGAGACAATAGAGCCCAACCAAATAGATGAGCTCCGCCGCACCGTGCGGGCCGAATGTCTGGACAGCTAGACGGTACGTTAGCTCCGGCAGCACGCCATGATCGACCAGCGCGGACGCGACGTCGTAGGCGATCCCCTCGTCGCGTGCGAGGTCGGGCGGACGCTGGCCCGCCACGATGGTTGTGCCTTCCGAAAACCTCATCCGCCACGTCACTGGACTTCACCTGCAAAGGAAGCATTGGTGGTGGGGACGAACGAGACAGACTGACCTCTGTTCCGAGCATGCCCCGCGCCCGGTTTCATTCCGGGCTTGTGGCGGTGCAAGCGCCCAATTGTGGCACCCGGATCAGGAGGTCAATTCGTGGATACCGCCAACCACCGGTCTACCGCGCACCCCGGCGACAAACCCAGCACCGACCCGAAGAGACTGTCCTCGCGGCCAGCGCAGCCGCCTGCCCCGGAAGGCGCCAGTCCCGATGAACTACGCCGCGAATGGCGGCGGCTTTACCGCAGCGAGCCGCCAAGGATCAGTCGCGACCTGCTGATCCGGGGGATCGGCTACCGGCTTCAGGAAATCCAACACGGTGGGCTCGGCAAGTCGACCCGTCGCAAGCTGAAGACGCTGGCGAAGATGTTCCGGGCCAAAGGCCGGGTCGCCCCTGATCCCGGCCTCAGCCTCAAGCCAGGCGCCCGGCTGGTGCGCGAATGGCATGGCCGCACCCACACCGTCACGGTGACGGAAGAAGGATTCGACTATGCCGGCATGAGTTATCCGTCGCTCACCAAGGTCGCCAAGAA
>JALHTP010000301.1 GCA_022865725.1 Methyloceanibacter sp.
CGCCGTGCTGACGCATGTGACGACCTTCCTCGCCATGTTGCCGTTCCTTTTCTTCGGTGGCGAGACGATCTTCGGGTTCGCGCTGGCCATGTGCTGGGGCATCGTCATCGGCGCCTATTCGTCGATCTTCGTGGCCTCGCCACTGCAACTCATTCTAGGCGTGAAGCGCGACGCGTTCAGCGCGGCTCCGGCGACGAGTGCCAAGCAGAAGGGACCGGCAGCGGCCCGCGCGTGATCTGACGGAGCGAGGCGAGCGGATCTTGCATGAGGCCGAGCGAGGCGACACCGTAAGACGCATCGCGCGTGAGGGCGATCCCGATCGCGCCCTTGCCGCTCTGTTCGCGCCGCGCGAGCCGCGCGCCGATCTCTTTGCTCTTTATGCCTTCAATGTCGAGCTCGCCCGCATCGCCGAGCAGGTGAGCGAGCCCGGGCTTGGAGCTATCCGCCTGCAGTGGTGGCGTGAGGCGGTCGAGCGCGCCGCGAAGGGCGAGGCCACCGGCCATCCTGTCGCCGACGCGATCGGCGCCGCGCTCAAGCGGCGTAGGCTCACGCGTCGGCGCATCGAGGCCCTGATCGATGCGCGTAGCTTCGATGTCGAGACCAAGATCATGCCCGACTGGGCTTCGCTCGAGGCCTATCTTGCGGACACCGCGGGCGCGTTGTTCGCTCTCGGCGCCGAGTGCCTTGGCGCACGCGGTCCGTCTCTTGAGCCCGCGTCGTCGCAAGCCGGGCTCGCTTATGGCCTGACCGGACTGATGCGGGCGTTGCCCGTGCACGCGGCGAGCGGGCGCGTCGATCTTCCGGCCGACGCGCTCATCCGCCATGGGACCTCGCCCGAGAGCGTGCTTGCCGGAAAGACAAGCGACGGCCTTCTTGTTGTGCTGGCCGAGATGCGGCGGAAGGCGAGGGATGCGCTTGATGCCGCGCGCCATCACGTCGCGCAGCTCGACGCACCGGCACAGACGGCCTTCCTGCCGCTTTGCCTGGTTAACCCTCATCTTGCGGCATTGGAGAAAAGCGGACGCGATCCTTTGCGGGAGATCGCCGGTATCAACCCGCTCACCCGGCTTTGGCGCATGGCGAGCTGGAACCCTAGCGGCCGGAGAAGCTGACGATGGACGGACGGTCGTTCAAATCATGGTGGCGGCGCCGGCTCCCCGATATCAGCGCCGCCGCCTCGCGCTTTCCGCTTGCCGTCGCCATCGCCGCGGCGCCGACACTCTACAAGCTCGCCAACGACTTCGTCGGCGACACCGAGCTCCGGGTCCTCGGCGCTCTCGCCGCCTCGTTTCTTTCGGTCGTCTCCGTCGATCTCTATGTGGAATCGCGGAGGCGCTCTCTCGTCACGCGCATCGCCCTGTGGCTCGGCGGGGTTCTCCTGATCGCGCTGCTCTTCTGGCTTGCCTGGCAAATCTGGCTCAGCCCCCCGCTTTTCCTCATCGGCCTTCTCCTTCTCGTCGGCCTCGCGGCGCATCTTGGACGCGGCGAGAGCAACTCGGCCTTCTGGCTGTTCAATCACAGGCTCTGGCTCGGCGCGCTGCTCGCGGCTGTCGGCGCCGGCCTATTGGGTGCGGGGCTTTCCGTCATCCACGCGACGCTGAATCTCTTGTTTGGGCTCGGCCTGACCTCGCAATGGCACGACCATATCTGGACCGTGAGCCTTGGGCTGGTGGCGCCGGTGAGCTTCCTCGCCTTCGCGCCGCGGAGCTTCACCGACACGATCACTGAACGCGAGGAGCAGGACTTCACCATGCGTGCCGCCGCCGCGCTCGTGAGGTTCGTGCTGGTTCCGCTGCTCCTCGTCTACACCGCCATCCTCTATGCCTATGCCGTCAAGATCGCGCTCGTCTGGGAGCTGCCCAAGGGCACGCTCGGCGCCATGGTGGTGGGCTATCTGCTGGTCGGCGCGGCAACCCTTTTGCTCGGCTACCCGAGTCGCGAAACCGGCGGGCCGCTTGTCTGCCTCTTCTGGCGCTATTGGGTGTGGCTGACGGCGCTGCCCGTCGTGCTGCTCTTCATCGCGGTGTCGCGGCGCATCGCCGATTACGGCCTCACCGAGGAGCGCTACCTGATCGTGCTGATCGGCGTCTGGGCTGTGCTCCTCGCTGCGATCCGCATTGTTCGGGGCGGCGATTTCGACTTGCGGCTGCTGCCGGGCGTGCTCGCGCTGCTCCTGCTTGCCGCCTCGCTCGGACCTGGCGGCGCCATCGGCCTCTCGGTCATGAGCCAAAAGGCAGAGCTCGCCTCGATCCTTACCGCCAAGAACATGCTGGCCGACGGCAAGATCGTCGCAGGGCCCGGCGGGGAGAACCCCCTTGGTCGGGATGCCGCGCGGGTGCGGGGCATCGAATGGTATCTCAACAGCCACCACGCGCTCGGCGTGCTTGCGCCCTGGTTCGAAGGCCGGCCCGATAATCCCTTCGCCGAAAGCAAGACACCGGAGCAGACCGTGCGCGAGGTGCTCGCGGCGCTCGGCCTAAGCGCCGCTGCGGAAACCGGCTCAGGCGTCTACCTTACCTATTATTCCGATGCGCCGGTCGTCGTCGCCACGACCGGGGCGGCGCATGTCATCGGCCCAGTCGTGTTGCAAAGCCCCGGCGCAAATCCGGCCCCGATACCGCCTCAGACCATCGCCGTCGAAGGGCTCGGCAGCCTAAATATCGAGCTTGCCGACACTACGCTCACGGCGCGTTTGGAGACTGGGGGCTGGGTCGAGTTCGACCTCCAGGCGGCGGTGAAGGAGGTGCACAATAGAGGCTGGCCGCGGATCGACGATCGTAGGCCTGTGGAGGTCAAAGGCTCGGGCAATGGCCTTGACGGCACGGTGCTGTTCGAGAATCTGAACGGCATTTATAGGAAGCCGAGTTTCGAACCCTCGCTCTTGCGCTTCTGGCTCGTGCTTGAACGCGCCGAGTAAGCGCTATTCTGCCGCGATCGAGGCCGGACGCTTTAGCCAGCCCTCGAGATCGGTCAGCGCGCGCACCGCAAGCGCGCGTTTCCTCTCGAAGCCCTTGCTGCTACGCGGGCCTTTCCCGCGCGGCGAGGAAGGCGCCGCGATCGGCGGGAACAGTCCGAAATTGACGTTCATCGGCTGGAAGCTTCGCGCAGACCCTTCGCCGTCCGCGCTCAGATGCCCGCCGGTGATGTGGCTGAGCAACGCGCCCAAGGACGTGGTCGGCGGCGGCGGAGAAAGCTTGCTCCCGTGCCGCTCGGAAGCGGCAAAGCGCCCGGCGATAAGCCCGATCGCCGCCGATTCCACATAGCCCTCGACGCCTGTGATCTGGCCGGCGAAGCGGAGCCGGGGATCGGCTTTCAGCCTGAGGGTCTCGTCGAGCAACTTCGGGCTGTTGAGGAAAGTGTTGCGATGCAGCCCGCCGAGTCTGGCGAACTCGGCCTGCTCGAGCCCGGGGATGGTCCGGAACACGCGCACCTGCTCGCCATGTTTGAGCTTGGTCTGGAACCCCACCATGTTCCACAGCGTGCCGAGCGCATTGTCCTGGCGGAGCTGCACCACGGCGTAAGGCTTCACGCCGGGCGGATGCGGGTTGGTGAGACCGACCGGCTTCATCGGTCCGTAGCGAAGCGTCTCCGGCCCTCTCTCGGCCATCACCTCGATGGGAAGGCAGCCTTCGAAATAGGGTGTCACCGCCTCGAACTCCTTGAAGACGGTCTTCTCGGCTTCAAGCAGCGCCGCGATGAAGGCTTCGTACTGGCTCCTGTCGAGCGGGCAGTTGATGTAATCGGCGCCGCCTCCGCCCGGACCTACTTTGTCGTAGCGCGACTGGCGCCAGCAGACCGCCATGTCGATCGAGTCGTGATGCACGATGGGGGCGATGGCGTCGAAGAAGGCAAGCTCGGCTTCGCCCGTCAGCGCCTGGATCGCGCGCGCGAGCGCAAGCGAGGTGAGGGGGCCGGTGGCAACAATCACGCTGTCCCACGTGGCCGGCGGCAAGCCGCCGATCTCCTCCCGGGAGATCTCGATCTGCGGATGCGCTTCAAGGCTGCGCGTTACGTGCGCCGCGAAGCCCTCGCGGTCGACCGCCAGCGCGCCTCCGGCCGGCAGCTTGTTCGCGTCCGCCGCCGCCATGATCAGCGAGGAAGCGCGGCGCATCTCCTCATGCAGAAGGCCGACGGCATTGGTCTCCCATTCATCCGAGCGGAATGAGTTCGAGCAGACCAGTTCGGCGAGGGCGCCAGTCTTATGCGCCTCGGTTTGGCGCACCGGGCGCATCTCATGCAGCACCACCTTCACGCCGCTCTGGGCGATCTGCCAGGCTGCCTCGCTTCCCGCAAGTCCGCCGCCGATCACATGAACCTTGCCTACCATTTCAGATAGCTAAGCCCCTCCGGCCTCCGCCTCAAGTCAACCAAAGCGGCCCGGTTATCCCCTTGGAACTGACTATGAATTGAGCAAGATGATGAATTGGTGTTCAAAATGGCACAATCTTCGACTATGCTTTCGAAGGGAGCCGAATCGACTTGGCAAGAATACGCGCTTCCGATCATTGAGCCGGTGGACCGCCGGCACTCCCGGCGCATCTGCCCGCTCTTACACCAAAGGGGGGTAGAATGTCCTCGAATACAGCCTTAGCTATTAGTCTTGGTGTCCTCGGCGCGATTGCCACGTGGCTCTTCTTGGGGCCGCTCGGTGGCGCGCTTGCCATCTGGGCCGCGTTCATCGCCTGGGGCTGCTTCTTCCATAGCGGCGGCAAAGAGTCCGGCCTGCAATCGACGATTCTCGCCGCCGCCGCCGGCGCCATCGTTGCCGGCATCACGCTCAAAGTGGCGGGAGCGAGCATCGGTGCCAGCCTCCCGGCGAATGTGTGGGTGGCCATCTGCGTGGGCCTCGGTGTCGCAGCCATGGTACTGCTCGCCAATGTGCCGCTGTTCGCGAGCATCCCCGCGCAGGTCTATGGCTTTGCCAGCACGGTCGCCTTGGCCCTACTTCCTGCGAGCCCAGGAAGTGTGACCGACGCCTCTCTGGCCAATCCAGTCGTCGTCATTATCCTCTCGATGATCGTCGGCGCGGTGTTCGGCTATGTCTCCGAGAAACTCGCCGGCATGCTGGCGGGCATGGGACACGGCGCACGCCACGCCAAGGCTTAAGCCAAGGCGACACACTTTGCGGCACGCGGGACAATCAGAGCCTCGCGGCCGACCAAGCTTGAAGAGGCGTGGCAGCCTGATCGGGTTGCCGCGCCTCTTTTTTGCCCTTCACCAGCGTGGTCCATCCCGAACGCAATAACGACGAAAATGAGGCCGATCAGCGTGCCTGCGGTCGCTCCCGCCAACATGTAGAAATTATCCCAGTCCCTCGCGCATGGGTGAATTTCAAAGCAACCCTTTTCGGGGACATGACTTGCACGCGCCTGATTGCGAGGGCAATCTCCCTCGTCTTCTTAGCTCCATTCGCCTTTTTCGGGGGACTTAAGCCCATGGCTTCCGTCGCCGTTGTCTGGAAAGGCAACTGCCGCGACCCGCGCATCCGGCAACGGCTGTTCGTCTATCTGCAGCGCCTTGCGGCGCGCAGCGACGAATATCTGCGCCTGCGCCAGCCCGAGCGGCCGCGCATCCTGGATGTGATGAACCAGCAGCGTGGCGGGGTGCAGCGCGCGCGCGCCAATATCGAGAGCATCGACCAGGAGATCTCGGGCAAGATCCTTATCTCCACCTGGGTCAGTCCAACCCCCGACGCGCTGATCGCAGCCGCGCGGGAAGCGGGCGTCACCCTCATCGAAGACCCCGAGGCGAAGGCCCCGCCGCTGATCGCGATCGAGAAGGCGCGGCTCCGCGGGCTGGACTTCAAGCTGTTCGATCCACGCGGGCTCTATCCCGGCGCCGACCGCATGAGTTTCGTCTTTCTCCAATGCCCCGAGCATCCCTTTCTCGACGGGAGGCTGGTCGAAGTCGCAACCAGCGAAGATTGCGCGGCAAGCGGTGCCGCGGCGCTCCGTGGCGCGGACCTCTATCTCTGCGGCCCCAGCGTCCACCTCCGTCATTACCTCGAGGACTGGACCGACTGCCTGTTCTCTTGGATGAAGTTCTTCTTCATCGGCGATCTCTGGTGGCATCGCTGGGAGGAGGAGGAAGGCTATGCCGACTACCGGCAGGTGTTCGCGGATCTACAGGCCGACCGCGGCGCCGATGCCGCCGAGCAGTCGGCCTTCGATGCCGTGCTCGCGACCTTCGCCCAGCACGCCGAGCATTGGATCGACGAGGTCGAAGGCTGGGCCAAGACCGAGCAGGGCTAGCGCCGCAACTCTTCGCGCAGCCGGTTCGGGTCATCGGGAATCAGCCCGAAAACAGCCGCAACCGCTGATTGTCTTCTTACCCTGCACACGTTTATAACTGAGGAGGCAACCAACCACCAGGTGGAGGGGCTTCCCATGACCATCAACCGAGCTGGCTTGGATTTGATCAAGAGCTTCGAATCGCTGCGCCTGAGAGCCTATCGCGATCCCGTCGGAATCTGGACCGTCGGCTATGGCCATACCGGGCCTGATGTCTATCCTGGGCTCGAGATCTCCAAGGCTGAGGCGGAGCAGCTTCTCGCGGACGACTTGCGCGAAAGCGAGGATGGCGTTGGCGAGCAGGTCACGGTACCGCTGAATGACAACCAGTTTTCCGCCCTTGTCTCCTTTGCGTTTAACGCCGGCAACGGAGCCTTGAAGGGCTCGACCCTGCGCAGGAAGCTCAACAAGAAGGACTACAAAGGAGCCGCCGACGAATTTCGCAAATGGGTTTATGGCACCATTGGTGGCAGGAAGGTCCTCTTACCGGGACTTGTCCGCCGTCGGGCGCAGGAACGGAATCTCTTTCTCAATCTCCCAGTGGTGCTGGATGCAGCGCCGCGCATGGCCATCTCGGCCGGCCCGATCGCCGCGAGAACAGCGCTCATGGCCGCGCGGGATGCCTCCGGCGACTACGACACGGACTTCGCCGGTTATATTCAGTCGCTCGGCCTGAAATATTTCAAGCCCTACGAATTCCTGACCATGGGCCATCAACACTCCAACCCGGGTAGCCCAGCCTTCGGCCTCAATAAGAAGCCGCCACAGGACCTTTGGAAAAAGATCGGACCCACGGCGCACATCTTGGACCGCGCTCGCGAGCTGTTGGGGGCTCCGATCATGACGCTGAGCGTCTACCGCAGCCCCGCATATAATCGGAAGATTGCCGGCGCCACACACAGCGAGCATATGAATTTCACGGCAATCGATTTTCAGGTGAAGGCGAATTCGGGTCCGGCGGAATGGGCTGGGGTATTGCGCCAGATGCGTCAGTCCGGACTTTTCAAAGGTGGCATCGGCGTCTATCCGAGCTTCGTGCATGTGGACACGCGCGGCGTGAACGCAGACTGGTAGGGTGGCTAAGGCGCTTTGCCGAAGGCTTTGCGCAACTCGGTGCCGTGTGGCGCCTTGGATTGTACCAACGCGATCGAGGGGGCATCATCTTGACGCCACAAGCGCCGTCTAATTGATGGCCGGTCCACGAAGGAGAATCTGATGGCGAAGCTCACGCTCTATCACGCCGCACCGTCGCGCTCCTCGATCGTCCGCTGGATGCTGGAGGAGCTTGGCGAGCCTTATGACATCCATCTTCTGAGCCTGGCAAAGGGCGAGCAGTCGGCCCCCGACTATCTTGCCGTCAATCCCATGGGCAAGGTGCCCGCGCTCAAGCACGGCGACGCCGTCATCACCGAGGCGGCCGCCATCTGCACCTATCTCGCCGACGAGTTCCCCCACGCGCGGCTGAATATCCCGGTCGGCGATCCGCGGCGTGGGCCATATCTCAAATGGCTGTTCTTCAGCCCGAGCTGCATCGAAGCCGCTGTCATGGATCGTGCCGCTCCGCGCAAGGAGGAGCCGCGCCGCAGCATGGTCGGCTACGGTGACTTTGACACCGTCATGGATGTGGTGGCGAAGGCCGTGGCCAAAGGTCCCTACATCATGGGCGAGCAGTTCACCGCCGCCGATGTTGTGGTCGGCTCGATGCTGCGCTGGGGCATGATGTTCGATCTCTTGCCGAAGCGGCCGGAATTCGCCGCCTATGTCGGGCGGCTCGAGCAGCGGCCCGCCTTGCAGCGGGCCACCGCTCTTGACCAGCAACTTGCCGCGGCCTAGCGGCCGAAGGCTTGCCTGAGCGCCACCTTGGCCTGATCGGGCTTGGCGCGCTGCTCGGGCGTGAGCATGTCGCCGGCGCGATTGACGTAGAAGTCGAGCATCGACATGGCGGTGCGATAGGTATCGTCGCTGTGGCGAGCCGGATCCTCGGCCGATTTCTTCAGCGCCGCCGCGATTTGCTGGGCTGAGCCGCTCGCAAACAGGCCGGGCTCCAGATCGAAGGGATGGTCGTGAGCGGTAACCTCGGCGGACCATTTCTTTGCGGATTTGGCCATGACTGTTCTCCTCTGGTTTAGGGCGCGCGACCATCGCAGGAGAAGGTGAGGATCGGCCGAAATTGGCCCGCGCAATTTGCTCCAGTTTTGCCGGGCTCGAAGCCGATCGGCGCATTTTGACTCGAATGCGCGCGCAAGCCGGCACCGTTGCATAACCGCAGACCCGAGCAGAGTGCACCGACCGCCACCGAGCGCGCCGAATCGGATAAGAAGCTTTGAGGCAAGACGTTGCGTGACGCGTGCTAAGCTGGGCGATCGATCTTTCAACTTGGGGGGAAACAAAATGCTGACAGGACTCATCATCGCCTTGGTGATCGGGGCAATCGCCGGCTGGCTGGCCGGCCTCTTGGTGCAAGGGACGGGCTTCGGCCTGGTGGGCGATATCGTGGTCGGTATCCTGGGCGCGCTGATCGCGGCCTTCCTGTTTCCGATGCTGGGCATTGCGCTCACGCTCGGCGGCGGCGTGCTCGGCGCGATCATCCTGGCTTTTATCGGGGCCGTGATCCTGCTGGTGATCGTGCGGTTGGTAAAGCAGATCACCGCCTAGGCGTGCCGGTGCGCCTCGCCGCCTGAAGCGCGAAGTCATGTCAAACAGCACCCTCTAGAGGGTGAGGACTGCGGGGCACCGATCGGCCGCGTCCGTTGCGCAAAGTGGGCAGCCTCTCGGCGCCCCGCTTATGCGGCGATATCAGGCCCTCAGCACCGCTTACCCGTGCCCCGCGTCGCCAATGACGCGGAGCCGACGACCCCGGGAATTCCACCCAAGGCGTGTGGTTCAAGGACCCCTGAGGCTGGTCCGTTGTCCTGCCGGCGGGGATCGGGGCTTGCCATTTGTCTCGGGCCCCTAATGTCCGCCGGCACCTCAGGCGCCGCGTCCCAAGTCCCAAGATACAGACGGTCTGCAGCTCGCGTCCTCATGGACGAGGGATGGGAGCAGTATAATGCAGCGCCGAGAGGCGGGGATAACGTTGCCGCAGTTTCGTCATCCCGGCGAAAGCCGGGATCCAGGAAACCGGCACGGAGCCAGTGGCTCTGGATACCGGCTTTCGCCGGTATGACGCATCGCTTTTGACCAAAGGAGCAACCGGCAGACGCCATGCTGGCGTCCGCGTACAGCTGTGCCGCTCCCGTCTCGCGCACGCAGCTGTGATCCCACGGTGAATACGGCCCGACTAGGATGAGACATATCCCGAGGCGCGAACATGAAACCCACCCATAAATCCGGCGCTGCCATCGCCATAGCCGCGGCCGCGCTCATCGTCGCCGTCGCGGCGCCGATGGGAGTCGCTTCCGCCAATAACACCAGGGGCAAGTGCATCGGCGCCAATGCCTGCAAGGGCAAGGGCTATCTCGAGCTGACCAAGGCCGAATGCAACAAGATCCCCGGCACCAGATTCAGGCCGTAGTAAACGGCCGACCTCTTCGCGACGCCTGCGAGGGGCCGCTCAGCAGTCGTCGTGCTTGCAGTCGCGGAAGAATTCGGCATTGGCGCAAAACTCGGGAGGCGATCGCACCGCGCCTTTGCTCTTCAGGATCCAATCCCGGCAGCCCTGCTCATGGGGACAGTCAGCACATTTGGCCCGCGCCTCGACGAAACCATCGCCGGCGCGAACCGCCGTGGGCAGGTGAACGCCGGTCGTATCCATCATGTACTCCATCAGCGCGTGCCGCCGCAGGATTTGCTGAAACCTCGACCAATTTACGCGCGCCATGACTTGCCTCCCCTCCACTTGCCTCCGCTCCGCCAGCGGGAAGAGACCGCACGAACCGCCGACGCCTACGCATTTTGAGCGGATGCGGCGCGATCGCTCTTGATCTGGATCAAAGGCGAGCGATTTCGCCGCTGGGGGCAATGGCGATGTCGAGCCGACAAGAAGGAATGCGACAAGATCTCGTGAATTCCGCCTCCTATGACGCCATTCTGCCGTCGCGGGCGCTGCCGCCAGTGCGATAAGCAGGCTGATTAGTTGCTCTTGCAAATTATTCGCATGTAAGATAAATTGGCTTGGAGTGGCCGTAAAGGGCCGTGATCGGGGGCTTTCGGGCTCCTTTCCGGAAGAAGGACAGCAATGCTGACCCCCCACAAAGCCGCCAATGAAGCCGGTGCGGCGCCGCTAGACGATGCAACGGACGATATCGACCGCGGCTGGCGGCGCCCCTCGCGCACGCCTTCGCTGGCGGAGGTGTTCGGCTCGATCAAGACGCGGCCCACGGGCCCGACCTGGAAGAAGCTCCTTGCCTTTCTCGGCCCGGGCTATCTCGTCGCCGTCGGCTATATGGACCCCGGCAACTGGGCGACCTCTCTCGCCGGCGGGTCGAAATTCGGCTATGCGCTGCTCTCGGTCGCGCTGATCTCCAACGTTATGGCGATCATCCTCCAGGCGCTTTGCGCGCGGCTCGGCATCGCCTCCGGGCGCGACCTCGCGCAAGCCTGCCGCGACGCCTTCCCCCGTTTTGTCTCCTGGCCGCTCTGGGCGCTCACCGAGCTTGCCATCTGCGCCACCGATCTCGCCGAAGTGATCGGCACCGCGATCGGACTCAATCTCCTGTTCGGCATTCCGCTCGAGATCGGCGTGCTGCTCGCCGCCCTCGATGTGTTCCTGATCCTCTCGATGCAGCGGCTCGGCTTCCGCTATGTCGAGGCCTTCATCGTCACCATGCTCGGCGTCATCGCCATCTCATTCGGCATTCAGATCGCCATGGCCGATCCCGAGTGGGGCAAGGTGATCCTAGGCTTCGCGCCGACGGTCGAGATCGTGAAGAACCCGGCGATGCTCTATCTGGCAATCGGCATCATCGGCGCCACGGTCATGCCGCATAATCTCTATCTCCATTCGGGCATCGTGCAGACGCGTGCCTATGGCCGTTCGCTGCCGGAGAAGCGCGAGGCGATCAAGCTCGCGACTATGGACTCAACCATCGCGCTGATGTTCGCGCTCATCATCAACGCCTCGATCCTGATCCTTGCCGCCTCGACGTTCAACCGCACCGGACAGGTCAATGTCACCGAGCTCGGCCAGGTGCATTCGCTGATCGCGCCGCTGCTCGGCTCGGCCTTTGCGCCGACCCTGTTCGCCATTGCGCTGCTCTGCTGCGGGCTGAACTCGACGGTGACCGCGACGCTGGCGGGTCAGATCGTGATGGAGGGGTTCCTCGATATTCGTCTGCCGCCCTGGGCGCGGCGGCTGATGACGCGCGCAGTCGCCATTGTGCCAGCTGCCGCCGTGACCATCTGGTACGGCGACGCGGGAACGGCCAAACTTCTGATCATGAGCCAGGTGGTGCTGGGCCTTGCGCTGCCCTTCTCCATCGTGCCGCTGGTGATGTTCACCGCCGACAAGCACAAGATGGGCGCATTGGTGGCGCCCCGCTGGTTGACGGTGCTTGCCGCGATCACCGCCGCGATCCTCATCGTGCTCAACATCAAGCTGCTCGTCGATCTCTTCGCCGCGCTGTAGGCTGGCGTTGACGCCGTGCGCTCTGAGCCTTGTCATCGCCCGGCTTGACCGGGCGATCCAGTAATCCCATCGATATTGGCTGAAAAGAGCAGCACCTACTGGATGCCCGCCTGCGCGGGCATGACAGAGTGACAAGGGAAACCGCCCTTGTCCGCCATGATGCCGCCGGAATTCGGGACAAGGAGCTTAGGCGATGCACCCTGTCCGTGCCCTCCTAACGGCCCTTCTGCCCGCCTTGCTGCTCGCTGCTTGCGGCGGCGCAACCCCGCAATCGACGCTGAAAAGCATCGCCTATGGCGACCCCGCCAAGGCCTATCTCGGCATGACCAAGGCTGAAATCATTGGCTGCGCCGGTGAGCCGCATTCCACCTATAAAAGCGGGGCGTCGGCGGAGACGCTCACGTATCACTATTCGGGCGCGGGCCCCGTGCCCGGCGAAGCGCCCAAAGCCGACGAGAAGAAAAAGCCGGGCTTGTTCGGCGTCGACAAGAAGAAAGAGGACAAGAACTGGACCTGCTCGGCCAGCCTCGTGTTCGAGAACGACAGGCTGGCGCGCGTGAGCTTCTCGCACAAGGATGTGCGCAGCCCCTACGATTGGCAGGCCGAGAAGGACCCCAAAAAGGCGGAAGCGATGCGGCAGGAAGACGTCCCGAGCTGCCCCTTCTCTCTGCCCCGCTGTCCGCGGTAGCGACGCATCACGCAAGCATTTTTATGCGCTACCGCCCCGGCCTCGCGCAGGCAGGTTCGCACCTTGAGCGGGATTTTTGATGCGCTACCGCTTCGCACCTTGAGCGACATTCTTAATGCGCTACCGCTTCGCTACTTGAGCGCATGGTACACCGCCTCGACATTGTTGCCGTCGGGATCGAGCACGAAGGCGCCGTAATAATTGGCGTGGTAATGCGGCCGCAAGCCGGGCGCCCATTGTCCTTGGCGCCGGCTGCGAGCGCGGCCGCGTAGAAGGCGTCGACGGCGCTCCTTGAGTCCGCCACGAAGGTGACATGGACATGCCCGCCTAGTCGCTCGCCCTCGCCGATCCAGAAGAACGGCTTCCCGTTCGCGCCGAAGCCCACCGCGGCGCCGTGACCGGTCTCCTCGGCGGAGACTTGCATGACGATGGCGATGCCGAGGGGAGCAAACGCCTGCAGATAGAACTCGGTGGCGCGGGCGATGTCGGCGACCGGCATGCCGATATGGTCGATCATTTGTCCTCGCTCCTCATATTTCGATGCTTTGCGCCAGGATTACCCAAGAGTTAACGGTATTGAGGCGCGCCCCTCCACAGCCTATAGTTGCGAACACAGTTCCGTCATAATCGTCAACGGGTGCAGTGGGAGGGAGTGAACATGAGCATTGATGTGGGTAACCCAGGGATCCCTGGCTTTGGAGGCTACGGCAATCAGGGAAATTCCGGCCAGGACAATCAGCCGTCAAGGCCGGACAACATTCAATCTCCGAAACGTGAGTCTGGGCCGGCGGCCGATGCAGGCCCGGCTCATGCAAATGCGGACGCGCAAGCTGGGAACGGCGCCGGCCAGGGCCACGCCGCGAACGGAGGCGGGGCGTCGGCTGATGCGCAGGCCGATGATCATGCAGAACTCGGCGAAGAGGTCGCGTCCAAACCGGCCCACGAGCAAATACACGGCCTTGAAACGTCGGCTTCGGACTGCTTCAACCGCGCGCTCAAATCGCACGAAGCCTGAACCATGCGAACTTGAGCACCGATCATCTGATGCTTGCGCTGACTCTGGACCAAAGCGCACGCAGGCTTCTCGAGCGGGTTGGCGACATCGCTCAGCTCCGCGAAGCTGCGATGCAGAAGCTTGGGAAGAACCACACCAAGTTCTCTCGGGACATTGGCGAACAACCTCTGCCGCCAACGTCCGATCTCGACGACCTTGGGAAAACGGCCCGCGAGGCCGCTGCCGAGAGGGAGCAGGCGATTGCGATCAGTGACCTGATCAATGCCTTTCCGAAAGTCGATGGTCGCCTGACATATGCGGCCGGGGAAAGCTCCCGGACCGTGGCCGTGATCGACACGATCGAGAAAGGACTCGTGCCTCGCGTCGACGATGCCGTGACACGAATCGAAGGGGCAATTCTCGATGCCATGCAACGCCAGCACCAGTCGGTTCAATCCCTCCTGCAAGACCTCAGCTCCCGACAGTCAGAGGAATGGCAGCGGCAGCAAAGGAACTTCATGGATGAGGTTCGCAGGCAAGTGCGTGAGGCCGCCGACATCCAGTTCGCAGTGGTGCTGAAGGATTTGAACGAAAATTTTGAGAGGAAACTCGCCGAGTCCAAGGCTCAGCCGGAGGAGCCGGTGGTTGCGATGCCAAACGGGCCCATCACGGGCATCGCGCCGACCGAAGAAAGTATTGCAGGGAAGGTTGCTGGACCTTCCAAGTCGGGCTGGAACTGGCTGACGATCCTCTGAAGGCCGGCGAAACGCTGCGAGCGGCGCGGGGTGGCTCCCAGCTACTCCGCGCGCTCGACCAGCTTGCGCTTCAGCGAGGCTATGGCTGCGGCCGGGTTCAGCCCCTTGGGGCAGGCCTTGGTGCAGTTGAGGATGGTGTGGCAGCGATAGAGCCGGAAGGGGTCTTCCAGATCGTCGAGGCGCTCGCCGGTCCGCTCGTCGCGGCTGTCTTCGACCCAACGATCGGCTTGCAAGAGGACGGCCGGGCCGAGATAGCGGTCGCCGTTCCACCAATAAGACGGGCAGGCCGTCGAGCAGCAGGCGCAGAGGATGCACTCGTAAAGCCCGTCGAGCTTGTCGCGGTCCTCTTTGGTCTGGCGCCATTCTTTCTGCGGCGTCGGTGAGTCGGTCTTCAGCCAGGGTTCGATCGAGCGGTGCTGGGCGTAGAACTGCGTCATGTCGGGGACGAGGTCCTTTATCACCGGCATATGCGGCAAGGGATAGACGGCAATGGCGCCACGCGCGTCGTCGGCATGCATGGTGCAGGCGAGCGTGTTGGTGCCGGCGATGTTCATGGAGCAGGAGCCGCACACGCCTTCGCGGCAGGATCTGCGGAAGGTCAGCGTCGGATCGATCGTATTCTTGATCCAGATGAGGGCGTCGAGCACCATCGGCCCGCACTCGGTCATGTCGACCCAATAGGTGTCGAGGCGCGGGTTCTCGCTGGTCTCTGGGTCGAAGCGGTAGATGCGGTATTCGCGCCAGCGCCCGTCCTCCGCGCCTTTCGGCGGCGGATTCCACGCTCGGCCCGTTTTGACCTTGGAATTCTTGGGAAGCGTGAATTGGACCATGGTCGACCTTCAGCCCTGGCTTTCAGCAATTGGTAGCGGGAGGCGCCCAAGCGGGCAAGCGAAAGGGCCATTCAGCCGCTGGCAGAACAGGCCGCCGATGAACGCGGCAAGTGCGAGTGCGCCGCTAATCGACATCATTGCCTAATACACCCGCTCTTTCGGCTCGATATAGGCGATCTCGTTGGACAGGGTGAATTTGTGCACGGGGCGAAAGTCGAGGGTCACCTCGTGCGTGGCGTAATCCGCCCATGACAGAGTGTGCTTCATCCAGGTTACGTCGTCGCGCTTGGGGAAGTCCTCGCGCGCGTGCGCGCCGCGGCTCTCCTCGCGGGCGAGCGCGCCTTGCACCGTGACGGCCGACTGCGAGATGAGATTGTCGAATTCGAGCGTCTCGATCAAATCGGTGTTCCAGATCAGCGAGCGGTCGGTGACCTTGATGTCGGCGGCATCGTCCCACACCGCGCGGACGGCCTTGACGCCCTCCTTCAGCACCGTCTTGGTGCGGAACACGGCGCAGTGGTTCTGCATGGCCTTCTGCATCTTGAGGCGCAGCTCGGCAGTGGACGTGCCGCCGTCGGCATAACGGAAGCGGTCGAGCCGCGCGATCGCCGCCTCGCCCGCGCCCTTCGGCAGCTCGGGGATGGCGCTGTCCTTCTTGATGAGCTCGGCGCAGCGATGCGCGGCGGCGCGGCCGAACACCACGAGATCGATCAGCGAATTGGAGCCAAGCCGGTTGGCGCCATGCACCGAGACGCAAGCCGCCTCGCCAAGCGCCATCAGACCCGGCACCACGGCG
>JALHTP010000302.1 GCA_022865725.1 Methyloceanibacter sp.
ACCCCGCTGAACATCGCCGCGGAACTGGCCGCCGAGGGCGTGAACATCCTCGGCACCAGCGTGGACGCCATCGACCTGGCCGAGGACCGCGACCGGTTCAAGGCGCTGATCGAGCGGCTGGGCATACGGCAACCGAATAACGGCATCGCCCGCTCGGCCGAGGAAGCGCTCGCCATCGCCAAGGCGGTCGGCTTTCCCGTGGTCATCCGCCCGTCCTACGTTCTGGGCGGCCGGGCCATGGAGATCGTGCATGACGAGGCGCAGCTCGCCCGCTACATGACCGAGGCCGTGGTGGTGTCGGGCAAGAGCCCGGTGCTGATCGACTCATATTTGCGCGACGCCATCGAGGTGGATGTGGATGCCATCGCCGACGACACCGACGTGTTCGTGTGCGGCGTGATGGAGCATATCGAGGAAGCGGGCGTGCATTCGGGCGACAGCGCCTGTTCGCTGCCGCCGCATTCGCTGAGCCCCGAGATCATCGCCGACATGGAGCGGCAGACGGCGGAACTCGCCCATGCCCTCGGCGTTGTGGGTCTGATGAACGTCCAATTCGCCATCCAGAACGACGATATCTACATTCTCGAGGTCAATCCGCGCGCCTCGCGCACCGTGCCGTTCGTCGCCAAGGTGATCGGGCTCCCGGTGGCGGGCATCGCCGCCCAAGTCTTGGCCGGCAGGAAGCTCGCTTCATTCGGACTGAAGCGACCCAAGCTCGATCATATCGCGGTGAAGGAGGCCGTGTTCCCCTTCGCCAGATTCCCCGGCGTCGATCCGGTGCTGGGCCCCGAGATGCGCTCGACCGGCGAGGTGATGGGCATCGACCGGGACTACGCCATCGCCTTCGCCAAGAGCCAGCTCGGCGGCGGCTCAAAGCTCCCCCTGTCCGGCACGGTGTTCGTCTCGGTCAAGGACAGCGACAAGGACAAGGTGGTGGCGCCGATCAGGGAGCTTGCCGGGATGGGCTTCCGCATCATCGCCACGCGCGGCACCAAGCGCCATCTCGACGCCCACGGCATCGAATGCGAGCGGGTCAACAAGGTGCTGGAGGGGCGCCCGCATATCGTCGACGCCATCACCAATGGCGAGGTCGATATCGTGTTCAACACCACCGAGGGCGCCAAGGCGCTCGCCGACTCCTTCTCGATCCGCCGGTCGGCTTTGGTCTACCATATCCCCTATTATACAACCCTGGCCGGCGCCCTCGCCGTGACCGAGGCCATCAAGGCGCTCAGGGCCGGGAGCCTCAAAGTCGCTCCCCTGCAAAGCTATGTCGGCCAACGCGGCCGGGATTTTGCTTGAGACGGCCTTGAAATCCGTCAAAATCAACCGATTCTTGACTTAGACCGGGCAATTCCTGGACAGTAGTTCAGGGGTGTCCCAAGGAGCTTCGACTGACATGGACAAGGTGCCGATGACCGCGGAGGGCTATGCTGCGCTGGAGGCGGAGATCAAATATCTCAAAAGCGTCGAGCGCCCGCGCATCATCAAGCTGATCGCGGAGGCGCGCAGCCATGGCGACCTTTCGGAAAACGCCGAATATCACGCCGCCAAGGACCAGCAGGGCATCACCGAGGCGCGCATGGCCGACCTCGAGGACAAGCTCTCGCGCGCCGATATCATCGATACCTCCAAGCTCAAAGGCGACCAGGTGATGTTCGGGGCGACCGTCACGTTGATCGACGAGGATACCGACGAGAAGGCCAAATACCGCATCGTGGGCGAGGTCGAAGCCGACGTGAAGCAGGGCAGGATCTCGATCACCTCTCCCCTTGCCCGCTCGCTGCTCGGCAAGCGCAAGCGCGACATCGTCGAGGTGTCGACGCCAGGCGGCGGCAAGTCCTACCAGGTGGTCAAGGTCGAGTACAAATAGGACCCGCCCCGCAGGGCCGCCGGTTAATTGCCGCCCGCGGTCTGGCTGACACACTCCCAAGGGCCCTGGCGATCGTGTCGTCGATCGCCTTCGATACGCCAAACGGCCCGAGCCG
>JALHTP010000303.1 GCA_022865725.1 Methyloceanibacter sp.
ACAAGTGGGGCGAGCGGGTCACGCGCGTGGAGCTGCAGGCCATCGAGCCGCCCAAGGACATCAACGAGGCGATGAGCCGCCAGATGAAGGCCGAGCGCGACAAGCGCGCGGCAATCCTGGTGGCGGAGGGCGAGCGGCAAGCGGCCATTCTCACAGCCGAGGGCGCCAAGCAGGCGCAGATCCTCGCCGCCGAAGGCCGCCGCGAAGCCGCCTATCGCGATGCCGAGGCGCGCGAGCGCTCGGCTGAAGCCGAGGCCAAGGCCACGGCGGTGGTCAGCGAGGCGATCAGCAAGGGCAGCGTGCAGGCGCTCAACTATTTCGTCGCCAACAATTATATTGGGGCGCTGAAGGCTCTGGCCGAGGCCAAGAACCAGAAGGTGCTGATCCTGCCCATCGAAGCGACCTCGATGCTTGGCTCCATTGCCGGCGTGGCGGAGATTGCGCGCGAGGCGTTTGGGGGCGGGGGCAACTCGGCTTCGCCGGGTGAGCCGGGTCAGGTCAAGCCGCAAGCCGGCCAGCGTCCGCGCGCCGGCGGCTCCGTCCCGACCGTCTAGCGGGCGAGGGATTGATCCATGGAAACGATTGTCGCACTCGGCGCCTGGAACTGGATGATCCTGGCCGCCGTCCTGTTCGTGCTCGAGCTCACCGCGCCCGGAATCTTCCTCATGTGGTTTGGCGTCGCCGCGGCCGCCACGGCGCTTCTTGTGTTCCGCTACGACATCGCCTGGCAGTGGCAGCTCATCTGGTTCTGCGGGCTGTCGCTCGCTTCGGTGCTGCTCGCCGCGAAATATCTGCGCAAGCATCCGCTCGAGAGCGAGCGCCCGCTGCTCAACGAGCGCGGGGTCCAGCTCATCGGCCAGTCCTTCGATCTCATCGATCCGATCGTCAATGGAAGAGGCAGCGTCAAGATCGGCGACAGCATCTGGCGGGTAGCAGGCCCGGAACTTCCCAAAGGCGCGCGCATCAAAGTGGTCGGGGCCGACGGCACGCTGCTCAAGGTGGTGCCGGCAGGCGCCGCAGCCGCGGCTTAGACCTCGATCTCGGTGACCGAGGTGATCTCCGGAGGGACCTCGGCCGAGGCGTCCGCGTGGGGCCATAGGCCTCTGCCCAAGCGGTTCCGGCCTGAGCCCAAGACCTCGACCTCGGTGAAGCCTCTGCCTCTTGGAACTTGCCGGCCACCGTCTCGTTGCTGAACAGGCCCTGGAAGAAGCCGAGGGTAATCGTCGCTCGATAGCGCTTGCCCTGGTGGACCGTGAAGACCGGCATGGCCCTTCCCTCCCTGCTGGCGCGAGATCTTCTCGAAAACATTATACACGTTAAACGTGCATAACTCCAATTATGCGCCGACTGCAAACCGTCGCTTTACGGCGTCGCGGCCGCCCTCGTCGAGCATGAGGTGAAGCTTGGTGCGCCGGAGCAGGAAATCCTCTGCCGTCATGGCGTCCTCGGCGTCCGTTGCATGATCGAGCTCGGCGCGGGTCACGCCAGGAGCGATTTCTTCGGCCGAGCCAGGGTCGGCGGCGAGGCGCTCGAACAGCGTCTCGATCTTGTCGCCATAGGTGAGCGCCCAGCGGTGGCGGGTCGCAAGCGGAATGGTCCGTGGGCCCTGCTCGGCGCAAGCGAGAAGCTCAGGCCGGGAGAGGGTCCCGCCGTAAAGGGGAACGTCCCTGGTCCAGGGTGCTGCCATCTCGGCGCCAAGCCTGTGCAGCGCTTCGAGCACCTCTTCGGCCAAGGCCCGGTGCGTGGTGAGCTTGCCACCGTAGAGGCTGACGAAGCCTCCCGTCCCGTTGGCGACGGAGGAGAGCGCAGGGCTTCGGCTGATGCGGCTCGGCTTGGCGCCCGCATCGTTGTGCAGCGCGCGCACGCCGGACCAGGTGAAGACGATATCGTCTTCCGTCGCGGGTCCGCCGGCTTGCGCGAAATAGCGGTTATAGGCAGTGAGGAGATAAGCCCGCTCCTCGGCGGAGCAGCGCGCCTCGCCAGGATCGCCCTGGTGCGGCACGTCGGTCGTGCCGACCATCAGGAAGCGCTCGTTGAGCCAAGGGATGACGAAGACGACGCGCTCGGCGTCATCCTGCAAGGTGTAGGCATCGCGCTGCACAGGCTCGGGCATGGGAAGCACGATGTGGCTGCCCCGCACGAGCCTAAGAGCGCGGGCGGGCGGGGCGACTTCCGTCATGGCATCGATGCCCGCAACCCACGGGCCTGCCGCGTTGACGATGAAGCGCGCTTCGACGCGGCGCCTTTGTCCGCGCTCGTCGAGCTCGATCGCATAAAAATTGGCGAGCGCGGTGATGGCGGTCACGGCGCGGCGGTTGAGAATATCGGCGCCACGGGCCCGCGCATCGAGAAGGACGGCAAGGGTGAGGCGCGCATCGTCGGCCGTGCAGTCGCAATACTGCAGGACCGAGGTCAGCCCCTCTTGGCGCAGCCTGGGAAGCTGGGCGATGTCGTCGTCATCGAGCCTGCCGCTTGCCGGCAATCCATCCCCGAAGGACAGGGCGTCGTATAGGGCAAGACCGGCCCTGAGCACCAAGGCCTGTCGCCGCTGCCAGTGATAGATGGGCAACAGGAATGTCAGCGGCGCGACGAGATGGGGCGCGGTCTTGAGCAATTCGGCGCGTTCCACCAGGGACTCGCGCACGAGGCCGAGCTCGAGCCGCTCGAGATAGCGCAGGCCGCCATGGATCAGCTTGGAAGACGAAGAGGAGGTTGCGCACGCGTAATCGCCCTTCTCGGCGAGCATCACTTTCAGCCCGCGGCCCACGGCATCGCGGGCCACCGCCGCGCCGTGAATGCCCCCGCCGATAACGAGGACGTCGACCGAGTGCGAGGTCACCGAGGGCTCCAGATATTAAACATTATGCGTCGGCACCGATTGCGAACCGCAAGTGCCCTGAGGGGTTTACCTAGTTAGGCGTGCCTAGTCGCCACAATTGGCGGCTATGCCACTACAAATCTTTGGTTCCAAGTAGGAGGCCCAATGGCCGATATCGTCATTATCAATCCTCGCTTCGGCGTTTCCTTTTGGGGGCTCGAGCATTGCATGCCGCTGTTCGGCAAACGCGCCAATCTGCCGGTCGCGTGTCTCGCCTTGCTCGCGGCTCTCGTCCCGGACCATCACGACGTGACGTTGATCGATGAGAATGTCGAGGAGATCGACTACGACCGGCTCGGCCGCGCCGACCTTGTCTGCCTGACTGGGATGAGCATCCAGGGAGGGCGTCTGATCGAGATCCTCGAAGAGGTCAAGGCGCGCGGCGTCATGGTCGTTGTCGGCGGTCCTATGGCGACAGTGGAGCCTGAGATTCTCGAGGGGCTCGCCGATGTCATCTTCGTGGGCGAGGCTGACGAGACTTGGCCGCAATTTCTGCAGGACTGGGAGCAGGGGCGCCACCAGACACGCTATGAGCAGACGGAAAAGACCGATTTGACGCAGCTGCCGCTGCCGCGCGTCGAATTGCTGAAGGCCAACAGGTATATGTTCGGGAGCTTGCAGATCTCCCGCGGCTGTCCTTTCACTTGCGAGTTTTGCGACATCATCGTGACCTTTGGCCGCCGGCCACGCCTCAAGACGAGCGATCAGGTGCTGGCCGAGCTCGAATCCTTCCTACAAGCAGGGCTGAAGATCGTCTTCGTTGTCGACGACAATCTGATAGGGA
>JALHTP010000304.1 GCA_022865725.1 Methyloceanibacter sp.
ACCTCTCGCTCTCGACGCAGACGGATTCGTCTCGACCGGGCTTCGCGCCGAGACGGAAGCCGGCGACGGCACCCGGTTGTGGCTCAAGCGCGATCCCGAGCTGCTGCATCATGGCGGCTTCACGCTTGCCGGATGCGAGCTCGACCAGCTCTATCAGAGCTTCCCCGGCTTTCTCGACGCGGCGTGTTTCGTGCTTCCCGATCCTATCGTCGGCGACCGCATCTTCGCCGCCATCGTGCCGCGGCCCAGCGAGCCGGTTTCGCTCGAAGCCCTCACCCGCTTTCTCGAGGAGGGGCAGATCGCGCCTTACAAATTCCCCGACAAGCTGCTCGTGGTGAAACAGATCCCGCGCGACGCCGACGGCCGCCTGCTGCGCGAGCAAATACTGATGCAGGTATGATCCTCCGCTCCCTGATGGGCAGACTTAGGCCGCCTGCTTTACGGCTCCGGCGATCTTGACGAGCCGCCGCAGCAGATCGCGCGCCCCGGCAAGCCGTTCCTCCGGCGTCTCCCAATTGGCGTAATAGATCAGCCGGTGGTCGGGCTGAAGCTTCACCTTCTTTCCCTCCTTGCGGATGAAATCGATCAAGCCCTCCGGATTGGCGAAGCTCTTGTTGCGGAAGGCCATGACCGCGCCTTTCGGCCCGGCATCGATCTGCTCGATGCCGGCCTGGCGGCATAGTCCCTTGATCTCGACGATATCGAGTAGATGGCGCACCTCTTGCGGCAAGGCGCCGAAGCGGTCGATCAGCTCCGCGGCGAAAGCCTCGATGGCGTCATGGCTCTCGACGCCCGACAGCCGGCGATAGAGCCCAAGCCGCACTTGCAGATCGGGCACAAATTCCTCCGGGATGAGCACCGAGGTGCCGAGATTGATGCGCGGCGACCATTGGTCCTCGATATCGGCGCCCGCGCCTCCCCTCTGCGCGGCGACCGCCTCCTCCAGCATCGACTGGTAAAGCTCGAAGCCGACTTCCCTGATATGGCCGGACTGCTCCTCGCCCAAGAGATTGCCGGCGCCCCTGATATCGAGATCATGGCTTGCCAGCACGAAGCCCGCCCCGAGCGTATCGAGGGATTGCAGCACCTTGAGCCGCTTCTCGGCGGCCGGCGTGAGCCGCGCATCGGCCGGGATGTTGAAATAGGCGTAGGCCCTGATCTTGGAGCGCCCGACCCGGCCTCTCAGCTGATAAAGCTGGGCCAGCCCGAACATGTCGGCGCGGTAGACGATCAGCGTGTTGGCCGAGGGAATGTCGAGACCCGACTCCACGATCGAGGTGGAGAGCAGCACGTCATATTGCCGGTCGTAGAAGGCGTTCATCACCGAGTCGAGCTCGCGCGATCCCATCTGGCCGTGGGCGCGCGCGACCTTCAACTCCGGCGCATATTCTTTGAGGAAGGCGGCCGCGTCGTCGAGATCGGCGACGCGCGGCACCACAAAGAAAGTCTGGCCGCCGCGAAAGCGCTCCCTGAGCAACGCCTCGCGCAGGATCACGGGATCGAACGGCATCACATAGGTGCGCACGGCGAGCCGGTCGACCGGAGGCGTCGCGATCAGCGACATCTCGCGCACGCCGGACAGCGCAAGCTGAAGCGTGCGCGGGATCGGTGTCGCCGTCAGCGTCAGGACATGCACGTCCTCGCGGAGCTGCTTCAGGCGCTCTTTGTGCTGCACGCCGAAATGCTGCTCCTCGTCGACGATGAGAAGCCCGAGATCGGCGAACTCGATGCCCTTGGCGAGCAGCGCATGGGTGCCGATGACGATGTCGAGGTGGCCGCTCTTCAGGCCCGTCTTTATCTCGGCGCGCTCCTTCGGGCTCACCAGGCGCGAGGCTTGCGCGATCTTCACGGGGAAGCCGCGGAAGCGCTCGGTGAAAGTGTGGAAGTGCTGGCGGGCGAGCAGCGTGGTCGGGACCACCACGGCGACCTGCTTGCCGGCAAGCACGGCGATCAGGCTTGCCCTAAGCGCGACCTCCGTCTTGCCGAAGCCG
>JALHTP010000305.1 GCA_022865725.1 Methyloceanibacter sp.
GGGATTGATGCCCTGGACGCCGATCAGCTTGCTCGCCATGTACTCGAAGCTCTCGAGCATGCCGCGCCCCGATTGCTTGGTGGCGTTGAGGAAGGTGACGGCGGCCTGATCCGCGGAGGATTCCTCGGTCTGTTGGTAGGCGAGCAGGTTGCGCAACGCCGCGTCCTGGCCCCCATAGGCGACGCCCATGCCGGCCTGTCCGAGCCCGGGGGAGCCGGCCGCCGCGCCCGCCACCATGGCGGCCAGGCCGAGCAGTTGGAGCATCAGCGCCGCCGATTTCGCCTTCGAGACTTGCGTCCGCAGCCGCGCGAGATGGCCGCCGGTGATATGGCCGCTCTCATGGGCGATGACGCCGATCACCTCGTTGGGCGACTTGGCGAGCATCAGCGTGCCAGCATGCATGAACATATTATGGCCGTCGACGACGAAGGCGTTGAAGGCGCGGTCATTGACGATGTGGATGCGGATGCCTTGCGAGCCTAGACCGGCGGCATTGAAGATGGGCTTGGCGTAGAGCCGGATCAGCGATTCCGTTTCGGCGTCGCGGATGATCCCCGCGGCATCCGCCGAGGTCGAGGTGATGAGCGCGACGGCAAGGCCCCCGACGAGACCCGCGCGGAGCCGCCGTGGCACGGAGTTTATTCGGGGTTGGGCCATAAGAGGCATCGGTCGGCTTGATCGTATATGTTAGCGAGGGCCGGGCAAAGGTGCGGGTCTACGCCACCCTACGGTGCCGGCGACAGGCTGCTAACCGCCTGTAGCCACGTCTTTGCCAATCTTCGCCTGATTGGCTTTTGAATGCGGCGACAACGTGACAGCGCCTCACGCCAAAGCATCACGAAACTGCGAGGCTGTCTGGCTGAAAACGAAATCGGAAGCGCGAGCCTCGCGCTTCCTATCGTGATGCAGTCCTGAGCGAAGCGCCCAGACCTTAGCGCCGCCACCAGCCGCGGCGGGGCGGGGATGCCTCTTGCTCCGCTTCGCTCTCGACTCTTGCAGCCGGAGCCGCAGCCTCCTCCCGTGCGGAGGCAACGCCAAACGCTGGCTCCCTCTCGCGGGGCGCCCGCTCCTTGCGCTCGAAGTGCTCTTCCACGCGGGGTTTGCTGGCATCGCCGTTCTGCCGGTCTTCACGCGCTGCCGGCGCCGCGCCCTCATCGGCGCGAGCCTCTTGCCGGGACGCTCCGCGCGCATGCGGCTCGTCGTTCGTATCGCGCGGGCCTTCGGCTCCGCCGCTTGCGGGCCTCTGACCCGACTGGCCGCGGCGTCCGCCACGGCGTCCTCTGCGGCGTGGTCCCTTGCGGGGCTGCCCGTTCGCCTCGGCGCGCGCCTCGGAACCTCCGGCCTCCTCGACCTCGCTCTCGCCCTCGGTCATCGGCTCTTCGTCCTCAGGCTCATGCGCCTTAGGCTCGCGCGCTACAGAGTCCCGCGGCCCAGGCTCCCGTGCCTCATGGGCGTATGTCCGGCGGGGCTGCTCGGCGCCGCCCTCCTGGGAACGTCCGCCGCCTCCTCCCCTCCGCCGCCTTCGTCTTGGGCGGCGCTCGCCCTCCTCGCCTTCCGTCTCGGTCGCGGGCGTGGGGGCAGGGGCAGGGGGA
>JALHTP010000306.1 GCA_022865725.1 Methyloceanibacter sp.
AGCACGCTCAGCACCGTGTCCGACTCCACCGTGTATGCGTCGTCCGCCGCCACCGGAGCCGCTTGGATCGTGACCACGAACGTGTCTTCCACCCAGAGGCCGCTCTGATCGGTCGCGCGGATCGTGATCTCGACCGTGCCGTTCTGGTCGCCGGCGTAGTCGAGCGTGAGGAGGTCGCCATCGATCCCGACGGTCAGCAGGCTGGTAGTGCTGGCGACCCCCGCGAAATCGGCGAGATACCCGACCGTGGCCCGGGTCACGTTGGTGGCAAAGGTGTAGTCGAGGTAATTGGATTCGACGGCGTCCGTCGACTTGTGGTAGTGCGGGTTGCTTTCCCAGGAGGACTCAATAATCAGCACGGCGTCATAGCCTGCCTCGTCGAACGGGGCGTGGTCGCTGCGATCTGTCCAGCCCGAGCCAGTTGCTGTGACCAGCCCGCCGTAGCCGTACAGGTTGAACGCATCGATCACGTCCTGCTTGCGCTTCAGGCCGCGCTCGTCGATTCCGGTGCCGTGTCCGGCAAAGCGCGCGCCGCCGCCGCCGAACAATGCCGCCGAAATGGCCGAGGCGGCCGTGGTATTGCCGATGCCCATTTCGCCCAAGACGACGAGATCGGCTTCGGGCGAAAGCGCCTCGTAGCCCGCCGCCACCGCTTCGAGAAACTCGGCCTCGTCCATCGCGGGGCTCAAGGTGAAGTCCGCCGTCGGGTGGTCGATATCGAGCGCGACCACGCGAAGCTCGGCGCCCGCGACTTGCGCGAGCTGATTGATGGCCGCCCCGCCGGTGGCGAAATTCGCGACCATCTGGGCGGTGACCTCCGCCGGATAGGCCGAGACGCCTTGCGCCGTCACCCCGTGATTGCCGGCGAAGACGAGGATCTCGACAGTGGCGAGACGCGGCGGGCTCTTGCCCTGCCAAAGGCTTAGCCACGCCACCGCCTCCTCGAGGCGGCCGAGGCTCCGCGGCGGCTTGGTGAGCCGCCCTTCGCGGCTTGCCACATCGGCAGCCGCCTCGGCATGGCCGCCCGGGAGATCGAGACAGGCCGAAAGCAAATCGGCGAAGGAAGCGAAGCGCGTCATTTCAGGGTAGACTCAGCGATAGGGGCTGAGAGGAGCGGCGGAATGTCGGGGGGCATCACGGCCAAGGGGCTTATCACGGACGTCAATACCAGCCTAGCCTTCTGCACGCGGCTGCCGCTGGTTCATTCCGCATTCGTCGAAGGTGCGGACATCGCGCGGGCGAGCTGGGCCTTTCCTCTGGTCGGCGCGGGCGTCGGCCTGTTCGGGGGCCTCGTCTGCTGGCTCGCGGCAAGCTTGGGCTTGCATCCCTTCCTGTCCGGCGTGCTTGCCCTCGGCACGACGATGTTCGCCACCGGTTGCCTGCATGAAGACGGGCTGGCCGACACGGCGGACGGTCTCGGCGGGGGCAAGACGGCAGAGCATAAGCTCGCCATCATGCGCGAGAGCCCTATCGGCGTTTATGGTGCTTCGGCTCTCATGCTCTCGCTCATGCTACGCGCCGGAGCCATCGCCAGCCTCGCCGAACCCGGCCTGATGGGGGCCGCCTTGTTCGCCGCGCAGGCGGGAAGCCGCGCCTTGCTGCCCGCCTTGATGCGGCTCGTGCCGCGGGCGCGCACTGATGGGCTCTCCGCGGGCGCGGGGCGACCGCCCTTGAACAGCGTCGTCATTGCGGCGCTGCTCGGCGGTCTCGCCCTGATCATCGGCCTCGGCTTTTTCGGCGGGCTGATCGCTGGCGCGCTGGTCGTGATGGCGACTTTCATCATCGGGCGGCTCTGCATCACGCAGATCGGCGGGCAGACCGGCGACGTACTCGGCGCGCTCGAGCAGGTGAGCGAGATTCTGATCCTGCTCGTCGCGGCAGCCTGGCTCAGATGAGCTATTTCCGCACGGTCGAGGTGATGGATGAGATCACCTCCGAGGCCATCTTGAATTCCTTCTTTCGATTGGTGATGCCGTGGCGGCGGGCGATCCAGGCAAAATCCGTATAGGCCACCCACACATTGCCCTTGGCATCCTGGTAGACGAGAAGCCTAACCGGCCAGTCGAGCCCTGCATCGGGATCGGAGGTGATGAACAGCGTGCCGAGCGGCGGATTGCCGAACACGAGAAGGGTCGAGGGCAGAAGCGTGATGCCCGCGTCGGCGGCAAGTTTGGACTGATCGATCTCGTCGAAGAACTTGATGCCCTTGGCGGCAATGTCCTTTTTCATGCGCTCGATGGTCTCGGGCATGGAATAGGCGCTCTTGAATTTGACGATGCCGTCGCCGCCGGCGGCTTGCGCCGTCCCAATGGGTGCCAAGGCCAAGGCGCCCGCCATAAGCAAAGCCGAGCAAATCAAACGTATGAACATGGTTTTCTCCTCTTGGCGGCCGGTCCTGGGCTGAAGTTTGTGAGGAGAAGCATGGCGAAGTCGGCGCCCAAGCTGAAATGCCGCTTCGCTTCCAATTCGATGCCGCAAGGCTATGGTTGGGGATAGTCACAGCCGCTAACCGGGCGGAAAGGAGAGCCGTGCTATAGAATTGGGCTCGGGACCGAGCGGGTGACTGGGTAAAAGGAGACTTCAATGCTGCGAATTGCCGTTGCCCTTGCACTTATCGCAGGTGCCCTTGTGCTGACGCCAAAGCCGGCCTCGGCGCTGCCGCTTGCTCTCGGCGATCATGCCGCGATCAGCCAGGAGATTAGCGGAGCCGTCGTCGAACAGGTGGGGCGCCGGTCGGTGAATGCGCGCCGCACCAATCGCTACGCTACTGGCCCACGCCGCTATGACTGGACTTATTACCCTTATTGGCGGCCTTACCAGTATCGCTACTGGCAGTTCTATTACCCGCATGGCGGCCCGCTGTTCTAGGCGGCGCTGATCTCCGGACGACCCGTCTCCAAGACTGAAAGCTTGCAGCGCCGCGGGGCCTCACCGTCTTGTGATCGCCCTCGTGTTGCGGAGCGCCGGACCGGCAGCTACGCTTCATCAGCCGGGGGAGGTTGGCGTAAGGAGACCAAAGATGCGCCACGTCCTCGTTAGACACGTCCTCATCGGAATTGCCGCCGCGGTTTTAGTCGTTGGCTTTGCCATCGGAGTCGGCCCGGCCTCGGCAGCGCCGCTGCCCACGCTGAACGGCCTCGCCAGTCAAGCTGGCCCGGTCGAGAAAGCCCACTATTACGGGTATCGGTACCGCGGCTATGGCGGGTATTACCCGTACCGCTACGGGCGCCCCTATTACCGGCCCTATTATTACGGCTACAGCTACGGCTATCGGCCGTATTACCGGAATTACGGCTATTGGAATCATCGCCGCTGGTAGGCGGCATCGCCAAGATCAGGACCGGACGGCCCCCCTTCCGGTCCTGACGCCTTTTCTCTGAAGGAGCTGCAATAAGAGGGTAACGGCGCGGACGCCCCCTGTGGCAGAGTGCGCGCCGTGAGCCCTTCAATCGACCCGATATTAGCCGCCCGCGCTCTCGATCTGGCGCGCGCAGGCCTCTCCCGTCCCGGCGCTCCTGCCGCATTGCCCGAGCGTCTGCTCGTGGTCGATGCGGAGCGCCAGCTCGCCACATGGATCGAGGCGGGGAACGCGATAGAAGCCTGGCCGGTGTCGACCGCGCGCGCCGGCATCGGCGGCGAGGACGGCTCATACCGGACGCCGCCAGGCTGGCACCGCGTCCACGAGCGGATCGGTCAAGAGGCCGTACCCGGCACCGTCTTCGTTTCGCGCGAGCCGACCGGCGAGACGTGGCGCGGCGAGCCGCGCGACGACGATCTGATCCTCACCCGCATCCTCACCCTTGACGGCATCGAGGACGGCGTGAACCGGGGACAGGGGCGCGACTCGCTCCAGCGCTACATCTATCTGCACGGCACCAACCACGAAGGCCTGCTCGGCCGCCCCGTCTCGCATGGCTGCGTGCGCCTGTCGAACGATGATGTGTGCCAGCTCTTCGCCCATGTCCGCGAAGGCGATTTCGTGTTCATCGCCGCGCCCGAAGCCCGCACGATCCCCGATCCGCGGGGCGCTGGTCGCTTTCATTATGCGGGTCTCGGCGGCGCCGGCATGAGCGCGCTCGCCCAGTTCCAGGTGATGACCGGGGGCCGGGCAAGCGGGAGCGACCGGGCCTTCGACCACGGCGAGCGCGAAGGCTTACGCGCTCAGCTCGAGCGACTCGGCATCGACGTGCTCCCGCAGGACGGCAGCGGGCTTGGCTCGGATTGCGTGGCGCTCGTGGTCTCGACCGCGGTCGAGGACAGCATTCCGGACGTCGCCGCGGCGCGGGCCAAGGGCATTCCCATCATCCACCGCTCCGAGCTGCTCGCGTATTTCGTGGCGCAGCATCGCTCGATCGCGGTGACGGGCACCAGCGGCAAGTCGACGGTCGCCGCGATGATCTTCGCGATCCTGAGCGGCGCCGGCCGCGATCCCTCGGTCATTACCGGGGCCGATCTTCCGGAACTCGAGGCGCAAGGCCTGCCGGGCAACGCCTTTGCCGGAGACACGGACCTGCTCGTGGTCGAAGCCGACGAGAGCGACGGCTCGCTCGTGCGCTACGCCCCCGCCATCGGGGTGGTCCTCAATCTACAGCGCGACCACAAGGAGATGACCGAGGTCGCGGCGATGTTCGCCACGTTGCGCGCGCGCGCAAGGGAGGCGCTGGTCGTGGGCGATGCGGAGAATCTCGACCCGTTCGCCGGCGGCGCGATCCGCTTCGGCTTCGGCGCGCGGGCCGATATTCGCGGCGAGGATGTCGAGCTTGGACCTGCCTCGAGCCGGTTCCGGGTGGGGGATGGCGTTTTCACGCTGCCGGTGCCGGGAGCGCACAACGTCGCCAATGCGCTCGCGGCGATCGCTACCTGCCGGATTTTGGGCGTGGCGCTCGAAGAGATGGTGAGCCCGCTGGCGAGCTTCAGGGGCATCGGCCGGCGGTTCCAGACGGTCGGCCGGGCGCACGGCGTGGAGGTGATCGACGATTTCGCCCATAATGCCGATAAGATCGCGGCGGCGATCAGGACCGCCAAGCTCCGCGCGAGCCGCGTGCTTGCGATCTACCAGCCGCACGGCTATGGGCCGACGCGCTTCCTGCGCCGGGATTTCGTCGCCACCTTCACCCGCGAGCTCGCCGCCGACGACCGGCTGTGGATGCTCGAAGTGTTCTACGCGGGTGGAACCGCCACGCGCGATTTCTCGGCGGCCGACATCGTGGCCGAGATCGGCGCGCTGGGCGTGCAGGCCGAATTTGCTCCCTCGCGGGAATTCCTCGCCGCTCGCATCGCCCAGGAGGCAAGACCCGGCGATCTCGTTCTGATGATGGGCGCGCGCGATCCCTCGCTCAGCGCGCTGGCGCGCGCGATCCTCGCCTCCATCGAGAAAGCGACGATGGCAGCACCGGCGAAGTAACGCCGGCTCGCCTTTCTATTCCGATAAACCTTTTCGCTAGCAGCTTAGTGTCCCGTCAACTAGCATCGTCAGCGAAGAAACTACCCGCGGGTCCGCAATGGGCGACTGGCTGCTCAATCTTCCTGTGCTGTGGATGGCCGTCGTTGTCTTTGCGGCCACTTATCTCCTTGCCGCCAGTGTTTATTGGGTCGTGACCAGGCT
>JALHTP010000307.1 GCA_022865725.1 Methyloceanibacter sp.
CCTGGCCGTCCCGCCACTGTGGCCGCGCAGCCACAGAGCAAAGTCTTTCTAGCGAACCCACAAACAAAGAAATGCCCTTCCACGCCGGAATTGCTCTGCAAGCCCTCGATCGTGGCCCGGATGCAACGGTCGCCCCAAAAATCCCACTGTCGTTTGATTGTCACAAGCGCGTCATTGCCCCCGAAATAGACTGGTAAGACGTCCCGCAAGGAAGCTTACTCAAAAACACGCCTGCAAACCGGGGAACAGTAGAATTTCCCCATCGCAGAACGATTTAGCCAAACAGCGTCGTTAACAAGTGGAGAGGGGCATGATCGGAGGACTGGGAAAACTTAGCCGCTATCTGCTCGCGGGAGCGGGCATTATCGGCCTTATGGCGTCTGGGGCTCCAGAGGCCAAAGCGCAAAATATGCAAGAGATTCAAGCGCAGATCAACGCGATGCAGGACACCATCAAGGCGCTGCAGAAGCAAGTGCAGGACGCCAAATCGCAGGCCGCCGCCGCGAACACTGCCGCAGCCAATGCCAGCGGCAGCGATCTCGACCTCAAGGTCAAGTGGAAGGGTGCGCCGGAACTCTCGAGTGGCGATGGCAAGTTTAAGATCAAGGTTCGGGGCCGACTCGAGACGGACTACAACAATGTCAATCAGGACACGCCAATCACCGGCTTTCCCGATGTATCGGCGACTGAGTTGCGTCGTGCGCGTCTCGGTGTCGAAGGCATTCTGTTCTTCGACTGGAAATACGTCTTGGAGGTCGATTTCGCCAACGACTCTGTCAGTATGAAGGATGCCTATCTGCAATATCAGGGTTTCAAGATCTCTGACGAACCGTTGCTCTTTCGAATCGGCAATTTTAAAACGCCAAACACGTTCGAGGATGAAACCAGCGATCGCTTCGTCGACACCATGGAGCGGGCAGCCTTCATCAACGCCTGGGACATCGAGCGGCAGATCGGCTTCATGACCGCATACTACGCGCCTCATGTGAACCTTGCGGCGGGCATTTTCGGCCAACGGTTTGCTTCAACTACGAATGCTCCGCTCTTTACCGGCTTCAACGGGGACGAGGATACGACCTTTGCTGCGCGCGTTGGATGGGCTCCCATCAATCGAGAAGTCAACAGCGTGACTCAGGTTCTGCATGTCGGCGGCAGTTACAGGCTCCGCGAAGCTGGCGATGACCAGCCGTACTTCCAGTACGGCCCCAGGGCAAAGGGTGCCGATCTTAATCTCGCCAATGCCCCCATCAACACGGGCCGCATTGGCGAGGAAGATACCTTCTGGGGTCTTGAGGCTGCCGGTCTTTGGGGACCTTTCTCCCTTCAAGGCGAATACGCGCGTCTCAACGTCGATCTTCCTGGCGGATCCCTTATCCGCAGCAACAACTCGGTGGGCACGCCCTCGGCTCTGAACCCCTTCATCGGCGTACCTAATCCGGAATATACCGGCTGGTATATCGAAGGCAGCTGGTTCTTCGGCGGCCACAAAACTTATAAAAACGAGGGCGTATGGGATCGGCCGGTCGTCAATAATCCGATGTTCCATGGCAGCGGCGGCTGGGGTGCATTGCAGATCGTCGGCAAATACGACGTGCTCGACATGGGCGACAGCGAGAACCTAGTTCCGGCCGGTTTCCAAGGCGGCACGAATTTGAACTTCGTGGGCGCATGCGCAATCACACCGCTCTTCCCAGGTGTAAACGCTGTCCCGGCTGACGCCAGCGCCAACCCGGGCAAAGTAGCCGAGTGCGGCGATATGAAAACCTGGGTCGTCGGCGTGAACTGGTGGATGACCCCTTACATGCGGCTCATGTTCAACTACGCCGAGTCTGACCTCAGTGGTTATCCGACCACGCCCGCGGGATCAGGAACGAACCTGATCGAGGCAAAGAACGGGTTTGATGGGGCGACGGTGAGAGGCTTCGGCATGCGCGCCCAAGTCGATTGGTAAAACTGGTACAGCGGAACCAATAGTCCCCTCCGCTTCCAGACCGCCGCCCCTACACCGAGGGGCGGCGGTTTTTTCTTGTCCGCTTTTTCCACGCTTGGACCACGGTCCGGCCCACGGTCCCTGCCACTCGGAAGGCCGTTAGCGAATCTCCTGTTGCGCGACCGCCACAGTCAGCCCGGAACGTTCAGCGATTCCTCAAGCGTAGCAATGCGTTAACCGGCCTCTGCACAAGCTTGCATTGCGTCGGTCCTTAAGCCATCCTAGTCGGGCGGAGAACTCTCTATGCGCAGGCTGCTTGCCATTGCCGGACTGATGGCCGCGCTGTTTTTTGGCAGCGGAGAGGCGCTTGCCTTTCAGGAGACCGCGGCGCCGCCACCCGCGGATATCCCGCAAGCCATTCCCGACGCGCACGCGCTCCAGCTTGGCACGCCGAGTGCGCCCAATGCCGGTCCGCAGGCCAAGGGCGGCGGGGTGAAGCTGTTCGGCTATACCGTGCTGCCCAAGCTCAATTTCGGCCTTGATGTGCTCTATGGCCAAGACCAGCAGCAATTGCAGCTGGGGGGTCCGGACGGGATCGATACGCTCGAGGAGAATGGCGACGTCACCGTCCTCGGCAAGGTCAAGCGCCGCTTCTAGAGCATGATCCGGAAAAGTGGCACCCGGTTTTCCGAAAAGATCATGCTCCAACTGAAAGCCCGGCCGCTGCGTCACGCCACACCCGCATGATCGCGCGCCTCGGCGCCGCTTCGGTGCATCTCCTGACCGCAAGCGGAGCGGTGCTCGCGCTGCTCGCGCTCCGCGCCGTGCATGACGGCGACTGGCAGATGATGTTCGTCTGGCTGAGCGCGGCCCTCGTCGTCGACGCCGTTGACGGCCCGCTCGCCCGCCGGCTTGCGGTCACGACCGTCTTGCCGCGCTTCAGCGGCGAGCGTCTCGACCTGATCGTCGACTACCTCACTTATGTCGCCGTGCCGGCCTTTGCGTTGACCGAGGCACAGCTTTTGCCGGAAGCAGCGCGCCTGCCGGCGGCGGCTGCCATCCTCCTATCCAGCCTGTTCCATGTCGCCGATCTCAAGAGCAAGACGGAGGAGGGCTATTTCGTCGGCTTCCCGGCGATCTGGAACATCATCCTGCTCTATCTCTTCGCGCTCAACTTCCCGCCTTACGTCTCGCTTGCCATCGTCGCCATCTTCGTTCTCCTCACCTTCGTGCCAATGCTTTCGGTGCATCCCTTCCGCGTGGCGCGCTTGCGGCCATTCACCTGTCTCGTCACCGCGCTGTGGGCCGGAGCTGCCGCCCTTGCCATCGCCAACCCCTTTCCTTCGCCGCTCTGGGTGCAGGCGCTTATGATCTTGACCGCGCTCTATCTCGCAGGCGTCGGCCTCTACCGTTCGCTTGCCTGACGCACGAAATACGCTGAAGCCGTCTTGACCAGGGACGGGGATTTCCCGCTAAACTACGAGCTCGAACCAGCACAAGCGCAACCGCACCCCACCCCCGTCTGATTCAACCGCCCACCGCATGCTCATCGACTGGCTAACCAACCCTGATATCTGGGCAAGCTTCATTGCCTTGAGCGCGATGGAGATCGTGCTCGGCATCGACAATGTCGTGTTCATCTCCTTGTTGGTGTCGCGCCTGCCGCAAGAGAGGCGGCTGATGGCGCGGCGCATCGGCCTATCGCTGGCGCTCATCTTCCGCGTCATCATGTTGGGCGGCATCGCCTTCATCATTCATCTCACGACGCCGATCGTGAGCGTCGCCGGCTACGATTTCTCCTGGCGCGACCTCATCCTCATTGCCGGCGGCCTGTTTCTCCTGGTCAAGGGCACGCGCGAGATCCATCAGGACATCGAAGGCGACGAGGAGGAGGGCGGGGCCTCCCGCGTCGCCGACACGATGGTCTCGGCCATTCTCCAGATCGCGGTGATCGACCTCGTTTTCTCCATCGATTCGATCATCACCGCGGTCGGCATGGCCGAGCATGTGGAGGTGATGATCGCCGCGGTCGCTGTCGCCATTATCGTGATGTATTTCGCATCCGAGCCCGTCGCCCATTTCATCGAGCGCCATCCCACCACGAAGATGCTCGCGCTCTCCTTCCTGCTCCTGATCGGGGCCGCGCTCATCGCCGACGGCATGCATTTCCACATCCCGCGCCAATATATCTACTTCGCCATGGCCTTTGCCGCCGCGGTCGAGGTGGTCAATGTTCTGGCCTCGCGCAAACGGCGCGCCGCGAAGGCCAAGGCGAAACCGCAGACCGAGGGCTGATTTTGGCCGGCTCGCAAATTACCTTAACTTTGTCACGCAATTTGCTTGGCATAGCCCAAGTTTGACCTAGTTTGGGCCAGCCTATCGGCCTCTTATCCGTCAGTTTGAAGACACAAGGGGAAGCGATGAAGATCGGAGCATTTGCATTGGCCGCTGGGCTCGCTCTCACGGCAACCGCGGCTCTTGCCGAGCCAACGGCGCTGGCCGGCGATGAGCTGCGCCAGGCCATCAGCGGCAAGACCGTCTATCTCAACATCTCGGGCTTCGAGCTGCCCATCCGTTACGCCGCCAATGGCCACATGACGGGCAAAATGAGCACCGTTGCCGCGAGCTTCTCGCGGGGCGACGGCGCCCAGGACCACGGCAAATGGTGGGTCGCGGCCGACCAGCTCTGCCAGCAATGGACCAGCTGGATGGACGGCAAGTCCTATTGCTACAGGCTGACGCACGACGGCGCGGCCGTGCATTGGGTACGCAACGACGGCCATTCGGGCACCGCGCGGATCGGGGGCTGAGGCCACTTTCAGCGTCGATCTAATGATCTTATTCTGAACTAGAGAGCCGCCTTCGAGGCGGCTCTTCGCTTTCTTGTTGAGCTCAGGATGAGCGTAGCGGGCGTCCCCATCGTTGCGCGAATGTCACAAGGTGCGGGCCGCACGCGGACTTCAACCGGCGGACGCTTGCCGGTGAAGCGGCGTTTGCACTAGAGTGCATCCCTTCGTTGTGTACCGTCTGCTGTTGCGTATTGCCGTTTCTAGTAGCGTTCGTGTGAGTTGCGTTTGTAGTTCGTTGCGTGCGTGGCGTTGTCCGCAGATTCGAAACATGTCGAGACGTTGCGTCGCGGCCCACGGTCGTGGAACCAGTGGCGCGAGCAAAATCCGTCGCTCACTCCCAACCTGACCGGCATCGCACTGAGCGTCGCCGAGCGGCAGATGGGACCGGTCAGCGGCGGCCCCATGAATTTCGCTTTCACCCGGCTGCGGCACGCATCGTTGCGCTTCGCCACGTTGAGCGGCGCCAATTTCGACCTGGCGGATCTCTCGGATGCCGATCTCAGCGATGCACGGCTTGAGAGCGCCAATCTGAGCGGCGCGGATTTGAGCGAGACTTTGCTCGATCGCGCCAATTTCGCGGGCGCCAAGCTCGGCGGCGCCACCCTCGCGGGCGCGAGCCTGCTCGATGCGCGGAACCTCACGCAAGGCCAGATCGACGAGGCGCTCGGCGATGCGCTGACCGTGCTTCCGGAGCATCTCTCAAGG
>JALHTP010000308.1 GCA_022865725.1 Methyloceanibacter sp.
CACGGCAATGAAGTGTGCCAAACGCGCATCCTTTTCGCTTCGTTTCGCTGCACTGCATCGAGTGCCGGTGCCTTGAAGCTTCAAATGTCAAGCGAAAAGTTTTGGAGTTTGTGTGCAGCGCACCTGCCGGTTCATCCGGTTTCTGAATTTGTCGCCAAGCGCGCAGTAGAGACACGAATCAATACAGTTGTGAGCCTTCGCATGCCGCGAAGGTCAGTCCGCAGCCCTGCCCCGACGGATGGGAGGCCGCTTAGGACCCCTCCCCGCGCGGCGCCTTGGCCGTGGTTGAGGGTAGATGCTGGATGGCGATGTGCATCAGCCCGATCATTCCCGTCCGCCCAAGGGACGCCGCGGCAGATCAGGTCGCGCGCCTGCCAAAGGCGAGGATGCCGGCGACCGGCACGACGAAGCCGATCGTCACCGCGGCGATGGTGAGCGCCGCGAGATTGACGTAGGAGCCGCGGTCGACCTCGAACAGAAGATTGAGATATTTGGTCTGAAGCTGACCCGCCACCAGCGCCACATTCATGAGCGAGGCCATCAGCGCGAACCAGGTGGCGCGCCGGCCCGACGGGGCGTTGATGGCAACGAGGGTGAGCGCCGGGATCATGCTGAGCTCGGCGAAGGGCGCCGTCACGGTCGTGTCGATGAAAGCGATGGTGCGGGCGCCGAAGCCGAAGGTCATCTCGGTCCATTGATCGAGGCGGAGCGCCAGCCCGATGCTCGGCAGCGACAGCACCGTGCCGACAATGGTCAGCCATAGCAGCACCTGGGGAATAGGCTTGCGGGTGATGACGTCGGAGAAGAGCCAGGCGCCGGCGAGGCTCAAGCCAGCGCCGATCTGCGCGAGCGTGCCGTAAAAACCCTCATCGAAGCCGAGCACGTCGATGGTGAACCAGCGATAGCCTTCGCCCACGCCGGGGCTCGCCCGAAACAGGAAGATCACGAGCGCGGCGTAGAAGATGCGCTTGCGATGCACTTCATCGACATCCTCGGCGATGCGAAAAAGCATCAGCGCGATGACGGTGAGCGAGATGACAAAGACGAGCTCCTGACCGAAGGGCACGCCGCCTAACCCAATGGCGAGGACCGCCGCACCGAACAAGAGACCGCCGCCGAGGATGCGCCAGTCGATGGGCTTCGGCGCGGTGCCGTCGAGGCGGACCAGCATGGCGCCGGTGAGAGATGTGGCCGGCACGGCGAGGCCGAACAGGAACACCGTCTCGTAGCTGTAGATCTGCGCGAGCCAGCCCGAGAGTCCAGCCACCGACAAGATGCCCGACCAGAGCGCGAGCCGTCCCAGCACCTGCACGAGGCCGAGCTCGCGCTGGACCTCGGCTTCAGGGCGCGGGCTGCCGTCGGCGCGCACGCGATCCACGACCTCGGTCGTCATCGCGTCGGCGATGACGTCCTGCAATACGATGCCGATCACGATCAAGAGCTGGGCCGTCACGTAGAGCGCGTTCTTGCTCGCCAGCGTGATCCAGCCGCCGGCCGCGCCGGCGAGGATGATCAGCCCGGTGGCGACCAGGCTCGCGCCAATGAGCACATAGGCCCGCCGTTGCGAGCCGAAGATCGGCACGGAATCGGCGAGCTGCCCGAACACCATCTTGATGGTCCAGGGGAGCGTCAGCCACACGGCGATCGCCGCAAGCTCCGCCGGGGTGAAGCTCAGGGCATCCTTGATCCAGAAGGCCTCGGCGATGGCGACCAGGCCGAGCGCGCCATAGGCGTAATAGATCATCAGCAGCGGCAGATAGCGCCACCGCATGGCGCGGATCGGGGTGACCAGCGCCGCCTTGAGCTTATCGAGCGGCGTGCGCTCGATGTCCGTGCTATTTGCGGGTGACTCGGCCGGCATTCCTTGCCCTTGCGAGGCCTTGGCAGAGGACCGGCGCGCCGCCTCTTAACGCTAAGGCGACACCGATTTGCCCTAATGGCCCAGGCTTGATGCTTCTCAAGGCCGTGACAGACACGCTCTGCTGCGGTTTGTCATGAAATTTCAGCTTAGGCGTTCTATGCCTATCGCAAACAATGACGATCCGTAATCTCGATCACGCGCTCCGCCCGCATTCGCTCGCCATCATCGGCGCGAGCGCAGGCGCGGGCTCGGTCGGCAATAAGCTGACCGAGAATATTCTCGCCGGAGGCTTTGCTGGAGAGATCTATCTCGTCAATCCGCACCAAGCCAAGATCGGCAGGAAGCGGTGCTTCGCGGATATCGCCGCCCTGCCCGAGGCGCCCGAGCTTGCGGTGATCGCCACGCCGCCATCCACGGTGCCGGCGCTGATCGCCGCGCTCGGCGCGAAGGGGACCCGCGCGGTGGTCGTCATCACCGCGGGTCTTTCCCCCGAGCTGAAGCAGGCGGCGCTGGACGCTGCGCGCCCCTATTGCCTGCGCATCATCGGCCCCAACTGCTTGGGACTTGCCGTGCCAGGTATCGGCTTACACGCGAATTTCGGGCTCACCCGGCCCTCCCCCGGCAGGCTCGCCTTCCTCTCCCAATCGGGCGCGCTGGTCACCGGCATCCTCGATTGGGCGGCCGCGCGGGGGATCGGCTTCTCCTATGTGGTGTCGATGGGCGATATGGCCGATGTCGATGTCGGCGACCTGCTCGACTTTCTCGCCGCCGACATCGCGACCGGCTCCATTTTGCTCTACCTCGAGACCATACCGGCGGCGCGCAAGTTCATGTCGGCGGCGCGTTCGGCCGCGCGCGCCAAGCCCGTGATCGTGATCAAGTCAGGCCGCTATAAAGAGTCGGCACGAGCCGCGGCCACCCATACCGGCGCGCTTGCCGGCAGCGACGCCGCCGTCGGCGCCGCCTTCAGGCGGGCCGGGCTGGTGCGGGTGGACGAGCTGGAAGAGCTGTTCGCCGCGGCCGAAACGCTGACCTGCCTCAAGCCGGTCCAAGACAACGAGCTTCTGATCGTGACCAATGGCGGGGGCGCCGGCGTGCTCGCGGTGGACGATCTGATGCGCTCGGGCGGCCGGCTGGCTCCGCTGGCCGAGACCGTGCTCGCCAAGCTCGACACCGTGCTTCCCGCCAACTGGTCGCGCGCCAATCCGGTCGACATCATCGGCGATGCATCACCCGAACGCTATCAAGCTGCGCTCGACGCCGTTCTTGCCGACTGCCAGGCCGACGCCATTCTCGTGATGAATTGCCCGACGGCGCTTGCCTCTTCGAGCGATGCTGCGCAGGCCGTCATCGACGCCATCGCGAGGGCGCCGAGGCCCGAGCGCTTGCCGCCGATCCTGACCAACTGGCTCGGCGAGGAAGCGGCATCGGGAGGACGGCGCAAGTTCCGCGAGGCTTCCATCCCGACCTATGAGTCGCCGACCGACGCGGTCAAAGGCTTCTTCTATCTCTGGCAGTACACCAAGGCTCAGGAGGCGCTGATGCGGGCGCCCCCCAGGGAGACGGAACGGACGCATGTCGCCGAAGAGGCGGCACGCGCGATCATGCGCACGGCCGCCGCCGAGGGCCGCTCGCTGTTGAGCGAGCCGGAAGCCAAGGCGGTGCTCTCGGCCTATGGCATCCGAACGGTCGCGACGCGCGTGGCGGCTTCGCCGGAGGAGGTCGAACAGATCGCGGCGACCTTGCTCGAGCAAACGCCGTCGGTCGTGGTCAAGATCCTTTCGGACGATATTTCGCACAAATCTGAGGTGGGCGGCGTCCGCCTCGGGCTGCGCTCGCCCCAGGACGCCCGTCATGCTGCGTTGAGGATGCGCGAGCGTGCGGCCGAGCTTCGGCCCGAGGCGCGCATCAAAGGCTGCACGGTGCAGCCGATGATCATGCGCCCCAACGCGCATGAACTTCTGATCGGCGTTTACGAGGATCGCCTGTTCGGCCCGATGATCCTGTTCGGGGCCGGCGGCACGGCAACCGAGATCATCCGCGACACGGCCGTGGCGCTCCCGCCGCTCGATGCCGAGCTTGCCCGCGATCTCATGGAACAGACGCGCATCTTCAAGCTGCTCGAAGGCTATCGCGATCAGCCGCCTGCCGATCTTTCGGCTATAACCGACACCTTGGTGCGCCTGTCGCAGCTCGTGGTGGATTGCCCGGCGGTGAGGGAGCTCGACATCAATCCCCTGCTCGCGGACGATATGGAGGTCATCGCGCTCGACGCGCGGATTCGCATCGAGCCAAGCGACGTGGAGACGCAAGGCCCCAATCCGCGGCTCGCCATCAGGCCCTATCCCAATCAATGGGAGACATGGGTTGCCACCGATAACGGCTATCGCATCTTCATCCGCCCGATCAGACCCGCCGACGAGCACCTTTATGGCGCGTTCGTCGAGAAGCTCTCGCCGGAGGACATCCGCTTCCGCTTCCTCGCGCCGCGCAAGGAGTTCGCCCACAAATTCATCGCCCGTTTCACGCAGATCGACTATGCGCGCGCCATGGCCTTCGTGGCGCTGGACAAGGAACAGAAAGAGCTGCTCGGCGTCGCGCGGCTGGCCGCCGATCCCGATTACAGCGTGGGCGAATACGCCATCATCGTGCGCAGCGACCTCAAGGGTACCGGCATCGGCTGGGCGCTCATGCGCCACCTCATCGCCTACGCCGAGAAGGAGGGCTTGCGCGAGCTCGTCGGCGACGTGCTTGCCAGCAATCAGCCGATGCTCGAAATGTGCCGCGCGCTCGGCTTTCAGACCTCGCCCGATCCTGAAGACCGTTCGATCTGCAAGGTGCGGCTCAAGCTCCCCGCCGGCTTGAAGGAGGCGGCGAGCCTCAAGGCAGCACCTTAGGACGGTTAAAGGGCCGGGAGCAGGTGCTCGGTCAGATCGTGATCCGGCACCTTGGTCAAATCTTTCTGCAGGTCCTTGACCACGATCTTGGCCATCGGCTTGGAGAGCTTCTGTTTCAGCTCGGTCAGGACACGCGGCGGCGCGATCAGCACCAGCCTGTCGAATTGATCGCGTCCATGCTCGGCCTCGATCTCTTCGGCCACGAGCTTGACGAAATCCTCCTTGGCGGCTGCATGCAGATCGCGGCGTGGCTGAATGGCGTGACGCGTAGGTGAGCCACTTTCCTGCGCTCGCGAGGGCCGGTCCTGCCCAAGATCGCTCGAGCGCTTATGCATGTCCGCCGCGACGAAGCTGACCACGGTCCGGTAGGTGCCCTGCTCGTCGCGCTCGACGAACCGCGCCCTGCCGCCATCGGCGATGATGTACCAAATCCTTGCGTGCTTCATGGGATCCAACCGTTACTCCGGATTGCGGAGGCTCATTATATAGGCGGCGAGGTCGGCAAGCTCGCTCTTGGTGAGCGGGATCGTCGGCATCGGATGCTTGGGCAGCACGATATGGGCCATGATCGTGCCCTCGGTCTGCGCTTCCTGGTTGGCGATCTCGCGGAAGCTCGGAATGTCGGCATTGGCATGTTCCTGCTCGCCGCCGCCGACGAGATGGCAATTCGAGCAGAGACTTCCTGCCAAATCCTTGCCATGAGCGGGATCAGGCAGGCTTGTCACCGGGGCCGCGAAGGCGAGGCCCACCCCGAAAAGCAGGGCCATTCCGATCGTAGCGACGATGCGTAAATCCATGACAGAATCCTCGGCCTACGCGCGGCTCACAGCGCCGCCTATATAGCCCCCTATGTATATGTGTCGAGAATTCCCGTGCGGCTTTCAGGCCAGGGGCCGGAAATCAGGCCCCCATGGCCTTCAGCCTGGCCTTGTCGATGAGGTGCACGCGCCTTGCCGATTCGAGCCTGATCATGCCCAGCTCCTTGAGCTCGGCGAACATGCGCGAGACGGTCTCGAGCGTCAGCCCGAGATAGTCGGCAATGTCATGGCGCG
>JALHTP010000309.1 GCA_022865725.1 Methyloceanibacter sp.
ATGGAGGCGAGCCCGGCATTGAGCGGGATGAGGGCGCCGAACATCGAGGTCGGCAGCGCCACCAGAATGATAAGAGGATCGCGGAAGCTCTCATATTGCGCAGCGAGCACCAGGAAGATGATGATCAGCGCGAACACGAAGGTATAAACGAGAGCGCTGCCCTCCTGCACGAATTGCCGACTCTCGCCCTGGAAGTCGTAGGTGAAGCCTTCGGGGAAGCTCTCGGCCTTCTGCTTGAGGAAGTCGATGGCCTCGCCAACCGTCCGCCCGGGGAACGGCACGGCGGAGAGCGTCGCCGAGTTGAGCTGCTGGAAATTGGTGAGCGAATTCGGCTGCACGACCTTCTTCACCGACGCCACGTTGGAGAGCGGCACCAGCGCGCCCGAGCTCGTGCGGATCTGGTAGCGCGTGAGCCAGTCCTCGTTCAGCCTGAACTCGCGCGGCACCTGCGGAATGACCTGATAGCTCCGCCCATAAAGGTCGAACAGATTGACGTAATTGCCGCCGAGCAGCGTCGCCAGCGCGTTGCCGACATCGGCCATGGTGATGCCGAGCCGGTTCGCCTTGTCGTGGTCGATCTGGAACTCGATCTGCGGCGTCTCGAAGCGGAGGTCCGAATCCGAGAAGATGAACATCCCGCTCTCGCGCGCGGATTTCTCCACGTCGGCGAGCACGTCGGCCAGTTCGCGGAAGTCGCGCGTGGTGGTGATGACGAACTGCACCGGAGGACCGCCGACGGAACCCGGCAGCGGCGGCGGCGAGAAGGACAGCGCCAGCGCGGGCGCGATGCCGGCGATCTTCGGCTGCAGCTCTTGCAGCACCTGTTCGTGATTGCGCTCACGCTCGCCCCACGGCTTGAGCAAAACGCCGGCAAAGCCCGTATGCACGTCGCCCATGCCGTTGATGGCGAAGACGTGGTCCTTCTCCGGCACGGTGCTGAACACGCGGTTGAGCTGGGCTGTCGCCTCCTCGAGATAGTCGAGATTGGCGTATTGCGGCGTCTTCACCAGAGTGAACAGGATGCCCTGGTCCTCTTGCGGCGCGAGTTCCCTCTGCGTCGTCATATACATGAGGACGGTCGCGGCCATCACGCCGGCCAGAACGAGCAGCGTCACCGGCCGGTAGTTGAGGCTGCCGTTGAGGCGCCGCTGGTAGCGCCGCTTGAGCCCCTCGAACAGCCGATCCAGATTACGCGTGAGCCAGCCGGGCTGGGCGTGCTCGTTTTCCGCCTTCAACAGCTTGGAGCACATCATCGGCGACAGCGTCACGGCGATGATGCCCGACACGATCACGGCGCCGGCAAGCGTCAGCGCGAACTCCCGGAACAGAACGCCGGTCAGCCCGGAAACGAAGGCGATCGGCGCGTAGACCGCCGCGAGCGTGATGGTCATGGCGATGATCGGATAGAGGATCTCGCGCGCGCCGACGAGCGCCGCATCGAAGGGCTGCATCCCCTGCTCGATATGCCGGTGGATGTTCTCGACGACCACGATAGCGTCGTCCACCACGAGCCCGATGGCGAGCACGAGCGCCAGCAGCGTCATCAAATTGATCGAGTAGCCGAGCGCGGCGAGCAGCGCGAGCACGCCGATCAGCGACAACGGGATGGTGACGATCGGGATGACGGTCGAGCGGAGATTGCCCAAGAATAAAAAGATCACCACGATGACGATGATCGCCGCCTCGCCCAAGGTCTTCATCACCTCCCATAGCGAGGCGCGGATGAAATTGGTGGCGTCGTAGGCGATGGCCGCTTCCAGCCCCGGCGGCAGCTCTCTCTGGATCTCGGGGAAGGCCTTGCGCACGTCGGTGATCACCGTCAGCGGATTGGCGGTGGGGGTGGCGTAGACGCCGATGAACACGGCCTTCAGCCCATCGAAGGCCGATGAGGAATCCGCGCTTTGCGGCCCGAGCTCGATCTCGGCGATGTCGGCGAGCCTGACAAGCGAATCGCCGCGCGCCATCACCACCAGCTTGCCGAATGACTCGGGCGTCTCCAGCGATGTCTTGGCGTCGATATTGGTCTGCACGAAATCGCCCTTCACCTGGCCAGGCGCCGAGGTGAAATTATTAGCGGCGAGCGCCGCGCGTACATCGAGCGGGGTCACGCCGAGCGAGGCCATGCGATCGGGATCGAGCCAGATGCGCATGGCGAAGGTCTGGCCGCCGAGCAGCTGGGCGTTGGCCACGCCGTTGATGGTCTGCAGCTTCGGCTGCACCACGCGGGTGATGTAGTCGCTGATCTGCGAGGCGTTCATCACCTTGGAATTGAAGGAGAGGTACATCAGCGCGTAGCCCTCCCCGGTCTGCTTGGTGACGATCGAATCGTTCGCCTCGCGCGGCAGGATGCCTTTCACCTGCGCGACCTTGGACAGGACGTCGGTCATGGCCCGGTCGGGGTCGGCGTCGAGCTTCAGGTTCAACGTCACCGTGCTCACGTTCTGCGTGGACGAGGCGGTGAGCGTGTCGATGCCTTCAGCGCTCGCCACCGCCTGCTGGATCGGCACGGTGATGAAGCCCTGGATCAGGTCGGCATTGGCTCCCGGATAGGTCGTGACGACGGTGATCGTCGTATTCGACAGCTCGGGATATTGGCGGATGGGCAGCTTGAAGCCGGCCTGCGCCCCGATCAGGAGGATCAGCAGGCTGACCACGGTGGCGAGCACGGGCCGCTTGATGAAGATATCGGTGAAGCTCATGGCGCCTACTGCTTCGGCATTTCCGCCGGCGGCTTCAGAGCATCGGCGTTATCGATCTTGATTGCGGCGCCCGGGTGCAGTTTGAGCTGCCCGCTCGTCACCACCTGCTCTCCGGCCTTGACCCCTTCGACGATG
>JALHTP010000310.1 GCA_022865725.1 Methyloceanibacter sp.
CCGCGCGAGCTGCTCGACGCAGGCCCTGAACCCGTTGGCGTGTCCAAGCAGCGTGGTGATATCGCGGAACATGATGCCCGGCTTCGGATAGTCGGGTATGGTCCGCACGAGGTCCTTGAGATCGATGTCGGTCGTCAAATTCATGCGAGGACCTCCAAATTGACAGCGCGGGCCTCTGCGGCGCGCGAGGGCTTTGAGCCTATAGTCGAACCAAGAGCGGCTGGCTAGAAGAAGGGCGCCGCTCGATCGAAGGGGGGAATTCTATGACAGACGGCTCCAATCTGGTCACCATCCGCGATATCGACGTTCCGTTCTGGCGGATCGTCATGATCCTGGTGAAATGGAGCATCGCGTCGATACCCGCGATGATCATCCTCGGGATCCTCGTGACCTTGATCAGCTTCCTGGTCGGCGGACTGACCATGAGCATCATCGACCTGCTCGGCTTCTCGCCTGAGGTCCCGGCGCCGCCAGCCTAAGTAAGACGAAGATTGCGATAATCCGATCTGGCGGCGCGACTTGGCGTATGATGGCCAAAGCTCAATGCGGGAGTCTGTCGCATGAACGTCATGGATCGAAGCTTCTCGGCGCGCGCCGAAAAAGCCAAAGCCGAATTCAAGGCTAGGCGCCGGCGCGCCGTCATGCTCGGGCTCGCGGCCATCCTCATCGTGGCTGCCGCATTCTATGTCGTGTGGGCCTTCATGCTCTGCGGCGACTGTAGCGGCCCGGCGACGCTTCCGCCGCCACCGGCCTAAGCGCTTCAGCCTTTCAGCACCCGGCCTGCCACCGCCTCGAGCTTCTTGAGGAGCTCAGGGTCCCGCGCTTCCGGCGCGGTGATGATCGCCGTGTCGAGCGCGCGGTCCGAGCCGATCGGGCAAGGCTCGTGCTCGCGCGGAAAATCGCGGGCGAGCCGCGCCACAAGGCGGCCGCCCTTCTCGGCATTGGCCATCAGTACCTTGATGATGTCGGCGACGGTGACCGCGTCATGGTCAGGGTGCCAGCAGTCGAAATCGGTGACCATGGCGACCGTCGCGTAGCAAATCTCGGCCTCCCGCGCGAGCTTGGCCTCGGGCAGGTTGGTCATGCCGATCACCGAGTAGCCGAGCCCCTTATAGGTGAGGCTCTCGGCGAGCGTCGAGAATTGCGGGCCCTCCATGCAGACATAGGTGCCGTCGCGCACCACCTGGATGTTTTCAGCCATGGCCGCTTCGGCGAGATGGATGCGCAGGCGAGGGGACACCGGGTGCGCCATCGACACATGCGCCACGCAGCCTTTGCCGAAAAACGAGCTCTCCCGATTGAAGGTGCGGTCGACGAACTGATCGACCAGCACGAAGGTGCCGGGCGGCAGCTCTTCCTTAAACGACCCGCAGGCCGACAGCGAGACGAGGTCGGTGACCCCTGCCCGCTTCAACACATCGATATTGGCGCGGTAGTTGATGTCGGAGGGCGAGAGCCTGTGACCCTTGTCGTGGCGCGACAGGAACACGATGGGAAGCCCGTCGATGTCGCCGATCCGAAGCGCCGCCGACGGCTCACCCCACGGACTTTCGATGCGCTTCTCGCGTACATTCTGCAGGCCCGGCAAATCGTAGATGCCTGAGCCGCCGATGATCCCCAGCACCGCCTTCGTCATTTCGTCCCCTCACTCGACAAAACTCATTCGCCGATGCGCATGTAGAACACGGCGTAGACCCAATGGCCATGATGCTCATCGTTGGGTTTGAAGTCGGGGCTGCGCGTATTGAGCATCCAGAGCGGCCCCTGTTGGCCGACGCCGAGCGGCTTGCCGTCGACTTCGAGCGCCAGGATCCAGTCCGACGCCTTGATGTCGTCGGGGTCGAGCCAACCGGTATAGCCGTTGAGTGCGACGAAGGTCGTTCTGACTTGCGCCGCC
>JALHTP010000034.1 GCA_022865725.1 Methyloceanibacter sp.
AAAATGCCGCGATCGGTGGCGATATGGGCAAGCTCGATCCGCTCGCCGGGACCGGCGAAGATCACCCGATGCTCCCCCACCACGTCGCCGCCGCGCAGCGCCGCAAAGCCGATATCCCCTTCGCGCCTTGGGCCCGTCTCGCCATCGCGGACCCGCACCCCCCGCTCCTCGAGCGAGACTTCGCGGCCAAGAGCCGCGGCCCGGCCGAGCATCAGCGAGGTGCCTGACGGCGCGTCGCGCTTGTGGCGGTGGTGCATCTCAAGGATCTCGATGTCGAACTCAGGGCCGAGCGCCTGCGCCACGCGCGCGGTGAGCACGGCCAGCAAATTGACGCCCTGGCTCATATTGCCCGCCTTGACGATGGTCGCGTGACGGGCGGCGGCCTCGAGCTTGGCTTCGTCGGCAGGGGAGAAGCCGGTCGTGCCGATGACATGGACGATGCGCGACTGCGCCGAAAGGGTGGCGAAGGCAAGCGTCGAAGCCGGCGTCGTGAAATCCAGCACGCCGTCGACATGGGCGAAGACTTGGAGGGAATCGTCGGTGATGGCGACGCCGAGAGGCTCGAGTCCCGCAGCCTCGCCGATGTCGCGGCCGACATGGGGCGAGCCCTTGGCCTCGATGCCGCCCGCCACCACGCATCCCGGCGTCTCGACAAGCACGCGCGTCAGCGCCTGGCCCATGCGGCCGGCGGCTCCCAGCACGGCAATCTTCATGTCACTCATTGCCAATGACCATCAAGTCATGCGGGGGACGCGCAAGGCATGGTAGAACCGCCTCGAATCCCACTGAAGCGACCTTCTATGCCGCAAGCCGCCCCGCTCACAAGCCCCCGCCTGCCGATCTTGCTTTTGGCGCTTGCGTTTCGGCTGTTCCCCTGGCCGGCAAGCGCCGCCGAAATCGAGAGCGTCTACACCAAGCTCGACCTCAAGCAATGCAAGAACGTGACGCCGGAAGACGTGGCTCATCCCGACGTCGCCCAGTTCAAGCACGACCTGGATTGGATCGATCAGCAGATTGCGGCACTGATTCCCGTCAACACGAATAATTGAGACCCCTGCGCCACTGGGGCCCCTCGCCAGCCACAAAGCCGGAAGCTCATAGTCCTCCATGGCAGCCATGCCGATGGGGAGAGCACGATGCTCAAGACCACAGCCAGGACGGGGCAGAGCCGCCACGGGGCATCAGCCCTCGAGGTCGAGATCGCGGGTGTCGCGACCGCCGTTCCTGCGCACAAAGTCTCGCAAGAGGACATCGCCAAACGCGCGAGGGAGGTGTTCCCGCATCTCGCGCGTCATGAAGGCCTCTATGCCAATACCGGCATCAGCGACCGCTATTTTTGCCAACCGGCGGATTGGTACCGCGAGCGGCATGGCTGGGAGGCGCGTAGCGAAGTCTTTCAACGCGAGGCGCTTTCTTTGCTCGAGGAGGTGGCGCTTTCGGCTGTTGCCAATGCCGGCATCGCGCTTGAGGATGTTGGTGCGCTCGTGGTCAACACCATCACGGGCCTTGCCATTCCGAGCCTCGATGCGAGGCTGATGAACCGGCTGAAGCTGCCGGCTTCGGTCGAGCGGCTGCCGATCTTCGGGCTTGGGTGCGGCGGTGGCGTTGCGGGTCTCGCCAGGTCTGCGCGCTACGCCCAGGCGATGCCGGGCGCGCACGTGCTGTTCCTGACCGTCGATCTTTGCAGCCTCTGCCTTCGCATCGCCGATCCGAGCATGGCGATGTTCGTCTCGGCGGCGTTGTTCGGCGACGGCGCCGCGGGCGTGGTCCTGCGCAATGTGCATGGGTCCGATGCCGGTGAGGGGCGCGGCCGTATCCTCGCGGTGGGCGATCACTTCTGGCCCGATACCGAACGCATCATGGGCTGGGACCTCAAGGAGGACGGCTTCGGCGTGGTGCTGAGCCCGGAGCTTCCGGCGCTGCTGCGGGAGCGTCTGCTTCCGGCGTTGCACGGCTTCCTCGATGCGAACGGCCTCAGTCTCGGCGAGTTCACCGGCTTCCTCCTGCATCCCGGTGGCGCCAAGATCCTGAGCACGGTGCAGACCCTCCTCGGACTTAGCGACGAGGATGTTGCGCTCTCCGCGAACGTGCTGCGCGATTTTGGCAATATGTCCTCGCCGACAGCATTGTTCGCACTCGACCGAGCGCTAAAGTCGGGCGCAAGCGGTCCGCACCTGCTGGTTGCCTTCGGGCCAGGCTTCTCAGCCTATTTCGTCGCGGCCGATCTCTGAGACTCGCGGCGCGTCGCGAGCGCCGCGTCTTCGAGTCCGATCTTGACCCGAAGCACGACCCACCACAGCGCCGTCATGATGACAGCCAGCGCGAGCGCGCCAAAGGCGAGCGGCAACACGAAGGTCTCGACGATGGTCACGGCGTAGTTCGGATGGGAGATGTAACGATAGAGGCCGCTGCTGGCGATCGGCGCGCCGGGAAGCGTGATGATGCGATGGGTCCAGAACGGCCCGAGACTGGCGATGACCCAATAACGCACCACCTGCAGCACGAGATAATAGGCGATCAGCGGCCAGACGATGGGCGCGTCGGGCGAGATCAGAAAGAAGATCGCCGCGATCCAGGCCAGATGTGTTGCGGCGACGACAGGGTAATAGAAGCTTGCTTCCTCATGCGCGCCGGCGGCAAGCAGGCGCCGCGTGTTGCGGGCCGAGTAAAGCTCCTCAAGCCCCCGCTGGCCGAGGACGAGCATGGCCGCGAGCTGTGGGGCGCCGATGAGATCGTAAGGGCTCATGACGGCCGACACTCCACCCAAAGTAAGGCGTGGGTTCGTCCTTCGCGGGGAGGGACAAGCGAGCGAGAGCTTGCGCTAGGCGACCAACGGACGCTTCGCGCTAACCACTTCCGATTCCGGCACGTCGGCTTCGGGCTTGCCGTATTAGAAGCCCTGCACCTGGTCGCAGCCCCACTTCCGGAGCATCGCGGCTTGGCCTTCGGTCTCCACGCCTTCGGCGGTGATGGTCACGTTCAGCGACTGACCGAGGCCGACGATGCTCGACACGATGGCACTCGTCTGCGGGCTGGTGCCGAGCGTGTCGATGAAGGAGCTGTCGATCTTGATCCTCTTGACCGGGAAGCGAGTGAGATAGCTCAGGCTCGAATAGCCGGTGCCGAAATAGGGGAGTGGCGTTAAGGGCCGCCCAACGTTTCCGGTAAATGCAAAGTTAATGCGTCACGTCCAGGCGAACGCCACCTTGCGCAGCGAGACGTCGCCGAAGCTCTCGGCGCCTTCCGCGATCGGCTTGCCGCCAAGGCGCAGATAGAAGGCGCAAGCGGCCTCGTTGTCGGCAAGCGCCCAGATCAGCAGGCCTTTCAGCCGGAGCTCGGCCAGGCGCGCACGCGCGCCGTCGAACAGCTTCTCTCCGAGACCCAGGCCCTGATAGGTCGGGTGGAGATAGAGCTCGAAGATCTCGCCTTGAAACGGCGCGCGGCCGAGACGGCAGCGGCCATAGGTCGCATAGCCCGCGGCCTCGCCGCCGAAGTCGAGCACGAGAAGCGGCGTTCGCTTCCTGAGCGCGCTCTCCCACCAGCGAAGTCCGCGCCGCGCGAGCATGCGTTGCAGCGACAGATGCGGGATGATGCCCTGATATGCGTTGCGCCAGGCTTCCTCATAGGCAGCAGCGAGCGCCACGGCATCCTTCAAGCGTGCCGGCCTGATATGAGCGACGTCGACGGGCATGACGCCAGCCTAGCGCAGGATGGAGGCACTGGGCAAAGGGGTCGTTGCTATTATCCCGAGCGGGATCGGCGATACGCAAAAGGCGAGCCGACTTGCGCCGGCTCGCCTTTTGGTTGCCACTATCGCTGCGCCGTACGGCGCGCGATCAGACGATTAGTAGCGCGAGATGAGAATGACGGTGTAGTCCTTGTCGAGCTTGATATCGACCGTACCCATCTTGCACTTGGCATCGTCGATCTCGTAGATGCCCTGCTCCTCCTTCTTGAGCTCCTCGTATCCGCTACAGCCGAGTATGGAGAGAGCGGCCTCGATCTTCTCGACTTCGGCGGCGGGGACTTTATCGTCGTCGTCAGCGGCGAGAGCAAGGCTGCTGCCCAGGGCTAACACCAGGGCTAATCCAACGGCTCTAATCATGCGAAATCCTCCATGTGTTTGGGTGGCCAGCAGTCGACCGGCGCAATCTGCCGATAGAGGCAAATTACCGGGCAACACTGTCAGAGACTTGAGGAGGATCAAGTTACTCGATTAAAGTGACATTAAGCCAAGATTAACATGAGAGTACTTGGCAATAACTTCCGGGATACTTTGGCAGGAGGATCGGGATGATTAGGCAACATCCTCGGCAAGGCGCTGGCGCTCCGCCTTTTTGCGATCGTTCGGATCGAGATGGCGCTTGCGCAGACGAATGGATTTCGGCGTGACCTCGACCAATTCGTCGTCCGAAATATAGGCAAGCGCGCGTTCGAGGATCATGCGCAAGGGCGGCGTCAGGCGCACCGCCTCGTCCTTGGACGTGGTGCGGATATTGGTGAGCTTCTTGCCCTTGAGCACGTTGACCTCGAGATCGTTGTCGCGCGTGTGCTCGCCGACGATCATGCCGCGATAGACCTTCCAGCCCGGCTCGATCATCATTGCCCCGCGATCCTCGAGGTTCCACAAGGCATAGGCCACCGCGTCGCCCATGTCGGTGGAGATCAGCACGCCGTTGCGCCTGCCCTGGATCGTACCCTTATGCGGCGCATAATCATGGAACAGGCGGTTCATGATGCCGGTGCCGCGCGTGTCGGTGAGGAGCTCGCCCTGATAGCCGATCAGCCCGCGCGTCGGCGCGTAGAACACCAAGCGCTGGCGCCCGCCGCCGGAGGGGCGCATCTCGACCAGCTCGGCCTTGCGCTCGGAGAGCTTCTGCACGACGATTCCTGAATGCTCCTCGTCGAGGTCGATGACGACTTCCTCGATCGGCTCCATGAGCATGCCGTCGGGTCCGCGCTTGAAGAGGACCTTGGGCCGCGACACGCTGAGCTCGAAGCCCTCGCGGCGCATGGTCTCGATAAGGATCCCAAGCTGCAACTCGCCGCGGCCGGCCACCTCCATGGAGTCGCGCTCGGCCGATTCGGTGACCCGGAGCGCGACATTGCCCTCGCCCTCGCGCAACAGGCGGTCGCGGATCATGCGGCCCGTCACCTTGGTGCCTTCGGTACCGGCAAGCGGCGAATCGTTGACGCGGAAGGTCATCGACAAAGTGGGTGGATCGATCGGCTGGGCGCGTAGCGGCGCGACGACCTCGGGGGCGCAAATGGTATGGGCGACGGTGGCGTCGGGGAGACCGGCGATGGAGACGATGTCTCCTGCCGAAGCTTCATCGAGGGCGACGCGCTCCAGCCCGCGAAAGGCGAGCACTTTCGACACCCGGCCCTGCTCCACGAGCTTGCCGGTATGATCTAGCACCTTGACCGGCTGGTTCGGCGCGATGGTGCCCGAGGCGATGCGGCCGGTAACGATGCGGCCGAGATAGGGGTTTGCCTCCAGGATCGTGCCGAGCAGGCGGAACGGCCCTTCCTCGACCTTGGGTGAGGCGACATGCGTGAGCACGAGGTCGAAGAGAAGCTGCATGCCGAGATTTTTCGGCCCCTCGGGGCTCGCCGCCATCCAGCCCTCTTTGGCCGAGCCGTAAAGGATGGGGAAGTCGAGCTGCTCGTCGGATGCATCGAGCGCGGCGAAGAGGTCGAACACCTCGTTCACGACCTCGGCCGGCCGCGCGTCGGAGCGGTCCACCTTGTTGATCACGACGATGGGCTTCAAGCCCTTCTTGAGGGCCTTCGACACCACGAACTTGGTCTGCGGCAAGGGCCCCTCGGCGGCGTCGACCAGCACCAGGGCGCCGTCCACCATGCCGAGGATGCGCTCGACCTCGCCGCCGAAATCGGCATGGCCCGGCGTATCCACGATATTGATGCGGGTGCCCTGCCACTGGATTGAGGTGACCTTGGCGAGGATGGTGATGCCCCTCTCGCGCTCGAGGTCGTTCGAATCCATGGCGCGCTCGGCCACCCGCTGATTGTCGCGGAAGGCGCCGGATTGCTGCAAGAGGCGGTCGACCAGGGTCGTCTTGCCATGGTCGACGTGGGCGATGATAGCGATATTGCGGAGGTTCATGGGTGCCTGAATGCCGAGCGCGGGCCAAAACGGCCCGCGCTTCCTATGGCTGCCATATATAGTTCGTGTGACGGTGGCGCAATGGTGCAAAGCAGCAAGGCTTAGCCCCAAAACGCAATTTTCGGCGGATTGCCTCGCTATTGGGAGCCTTTGCGCAGAGTGACGAACGATTCGCTCCAGCCCTTCTGATCGTCGGTCAGCTTTCCGTCGCCGTCGAGCCGCGCCAGGATCTGGAGGCCTTCGTCGATGACGGCGTTCTTGCGCTCGCCGGCCGCGATCGTCGCGAGCTTGTA
>JALHTP010000311.1 GCA_022865725.1 Methyloceanibacter sp.
ATGAGCGGTGCAAGATGGTAGGCATTCTGGAAAACGAGATAGAAGGAGGTCAGCCCGAAGGTCGCGACCGGGAGGACGGCGCGGAAGAAGAGGAAAGCCACGACCGGCGCTTGACCGCGAAGACCGGCCATCCTCAGGCGCTCGCGTGTTGCGTCGGTTTCAAGCGCCTTGCGCAAATTGAGCTGCTTGACGACCCGCTGCAGGTAGGTCTTCGGTTCTGTCCTCAATTTTCCCCGGTATTGCCCCTCGGCCAAGCGCGCCATGCTCTCTACGCGCAGGCGCTCGCGCTCGCCGGCCGCGTATTTCATCCGCGAGTGGAGCCGGTCGCCCGTCAGAAGCGGCAGCACGAAGGAGGTGATGGTGGCGAAAGCGGCGACCGCCGCAAGCGCCATGACGACGAATTGCGGGTCGAGCAGGTATCGCAGGAGCCAGGTCATGGCGCGTCCTAGTAATCGAAGTTGATCATTTTGCGCATGACGAGGATGCCAATTAACATCCAGATCGCGCTGCCGATGAGCATTATATTGCCGAGCTTGTCGTGCCATAGAATCGAGATATAGCCTGGCGAGGTGAAGAACACGGCCAGTATGACGCAAGGCGGGAGCGCCCCGATGATAATCGCCGAGGTCTTCGCCTCGGCGCTGAATGCCCTCACCTTGGCCTCCAAACGATAGCGGTCGCGCAGTACCTGGGCGAGGTTGGAGAGCACTTCGGCGAGATTGCCGCCGGTCTGGTTCTGGATGGCGATGACGATGGCGAAGAAATTCACTTCCTGAAGCGGCATGCGTTCAAGCATGCGCTCGAAGGCGCTTGACAGCGGAACGCCGACCTTCTGCTGCTCGAGGAGGTCGGCGAACTCGCTCCTCACCGGCTCCGGTGATTCCCTGGCGATGATCTGCATGCAGTCGGAGAAAGCGAGACCCGACTGGACGCCGCGCACCATGATGTCAATGGCGTTAGCGAACTCAAGCAGGAATTTGGCCTGACGGCGTTTGATCATGCGCGCGAGGTTCCAGCGCGGCAAGCCAAACCCGCAGGCGAAGGCCGCGAGCAGAGACACGAGCGGCGAAGAGCCGGTGACAAGCACGATGAAGCCTCCCACCACCCCGGTGAGGCAGCTCAAGAGATAGTAGGTGCTCGGTTTCATACTAAGGCCGGCGCGGATCAAGCGGATGCGGAGCGGCACCCGGTTTTTCGACTTTTTTTTGGCCTCAGTATTCTTGATGGTGTCCTGCACCTGTTGCTTGCGTATTTGCAGGGATCGTGGCACCGCGGCACGACTCGGCACCCGCGCCACGTTGCCGACGCGCTTGCTCGCTTTGCGCTCGCCGCTCATGTACGGCATCACCAGCACATACACGACCCCGCCCACGGCGATGCCGGACAACGCCATGGCTGCGAGTTGAGCAAATTCAGGACTGAACAAAGCGCTCTCCTAACGGACGCCCGTGCTCGTCAAGCACTTCGCTCGCCGCTAAAATCTCGGTCAGGCGCTTTTCCTCGCCGAAATAGCACGCCCTCTCCCAGAAGCGCGGCCGGGCGATGCCGGTTGAGCGATGCCGTCCCAAAATACGGCCGTCGGCGTCCTCGCCGAACATCTCGTGGATAAACAGATCCTGCAAGGTGACGACTTCACCCTCCAGCCCGACCACCTCGGTGACCTTTGTGATCTTGCGCGAACCATCGCGTAGGCGAGCGGCTTGGATGATCACGTCCACCGAAGACACGATCATCTCGCGAATGGTCTTTGCGGGAAGATTGTAGCCTCCCATCAAAATCATGCTCTCAAGACGGCTGATACATTCGCGCGGCGAGTTGGAGTGAAGCGTGCCCAAAGACCCGTCATGGCCGGTGTTCATGGCCTGCAGAAGGTCGAAAGCTTCCGGCCCGCGCACCTCGCCCACTATGATGCGGTCGGGGCGCATACGCAGGCAGTTCTTGACGAGATCGCGCATGGTAACCTCGCCCTTCCCTTCAAGGTTCGGGGGCCGCGTCTCAAGACGGACCACATGCGGCTGTTGTAGTTGCAGCTCGGCCGTGTCCTCGCAGGTGATGATGCGCTCGTCGTCGTCGATATAGGCGGTCATGCAGTTGAGCAGGGTCGTCTTGCCCGAACCGGTGCCGCCGGAAATGATGACGTTGCAGCGCACGCGGCCAATGATGGCGAGCAGGCTACGGCCCTCGGGCGTGATTGTGTTGAGTTCCACGAGCTGATCGAGCGTCAGCCGGTCGCGCTTGAATTTGCGGATGGTAAGGGTCGGACCGTCGATGGCGAGCGGCGGGGCGATCACATTAACGCGGCTGCCGTCGGGCAGGCGCGCGTCGCAGATGGGACTCGATTCGTCGACGCGGCGGCCGACCTGACTCACGATGCGTTGGCAGATATTCATCAGCTGCGTATTGTTCGCGAAGCGAACATTGGTGGGCTCGACCTTACCCTTGACCTCGATATAGGTCATATCACAGCCATTAACCATGACGTCGGAGATTTCGTCGCGGGCGAGCAGCGGCTCGAGCGGCCCGTAGCCGAGGACGTCGTTGCAGATGTCCTGTAGCAGCTCCTCCTGCTCGGCGATCGACATCACCACGTTCTTGATGGCGACGATTTCGCTGACAATGTCGCGAATCTCCTCTCGCGCCACCTCGGGCTCGAGCTTGGAGAGCTGTGTCAGGTCGATGGTGTCGATGAGCGCGTTGAAGACCGTGGTCTTGACGTCGTAATACTCCTCGGAACACGCGCGCTCGACGGGCGTGCGCTCCGCC
>JALHTP010000312.1 GCA_022865725.1 Methyloceanibacter sp.
GGCCTCCGGCACCGCGGCCACGATCTCATAATCGTCCCCCGCCGTGAGCAGCGTGGGCAGCAGCCCTGGCTCACGCTGAAGCGCCTTTTGCGCGGCCGCGGAGAACGGCACGCGCGCGGTCTCGATCAGAGCTCCGACATGAGAGGTTTGAGCGAGCTTCTCGACATCGCCAACGAGGCCGTCCGACACGTCGATTGCGCTTACCGCGAAATTGCGGATGAGCAGCGCAAGCTCGGTGCGGGGCTGAGGCCGCCGATAGCGGTCGATCACAAAGGCGCTGTCCTTCTCCGACAGTCTCCAGGCTCGGGCGAGCGCAGGCTCTTGCAGCAGGCGAAGACCGAGACAGGCATCCCCGATCGTGCCGCTCACATAAAGCCGGTCACCTTGCTTGGCGCCGAGCCTCAGCACGGCATGACCTTGTGGCACGAGGCCGAGTGCGGTGACAGTGAGGCTCAAAGGACCAGGGGTCCGCGTAGTGTCGCCGCCGACCAGGACGATGCCCGCCTGCTCCTGCAGCTTGCGCAAGCCGGAAGCGAAGGCTTCGAGCCAGGCCGGTGTGGGCGCGGCGGGGAGCGCGAGCGCCAAGAGATAGACGTAAGGCTTGGCCCCCTTGGCGGCGAGGTCGGACAGGTTCACCGCGAGCGCCTTGTGTGCGATCGTCTCGGGCGGATCGTCGGCCAAGAAATGCACGCCCTCGACGATGGTGTCGCAGCTCAAGACGATCTCCCGGCCCTCGGGAGGCCTGAGCACGGCGGCGTCGTCGCGCAGCGAGAGCGCCGCGGCGTCGGTGGCAAGCGGCGCGAAATAGCGGGCGATGAGCGCGAACTCGCCAAGGTGCTCCCCCTCGACGCGATCGGCGCTCTTAGCCATCGCCGGCGCCTTCCGGGGCAAACTCGTTCGGCCGGGCCCTGTGCCCGAGCTTGTCGAGGATGCCGTTCACGACTTTCGGCTCCTCATCGGCGAAAAAGGCGTGCGCGATGTCGACATATTCCGAGATGATCACGCGGGCCGGGACATCGTTGCGCTTGAGGATCTCGTAGGCGCCGGCGCGCAGGATAGCGCGCAGGATGGAATCGACGCGGGTGAGGCGCCAGCCCTCGGCGAGCTGCTTGTCGATCAAGGGATCGATCTTGAGCTGCTCGCGCACCACGCCTTTGACGAGGTCGCGGAAGAAGGCTGCCTCCGCGTCGGCATACTGGCAGCCCTCGATCTCCTTGCCCAAGCGATGCACCTCGAACTCGGCGATGACCTCGTTGAGGTCGATCCCGGTCATGTCCATTTGATAGAGCGCCTGGACCGTGGCGAACCGGGCGGCGCTTCTTGATGAAGCGCGGTTCCTCGTCTCGCCTCGCTTGGCCACGCGGCTAGCGCCGGCTCGCAGAGGAGAAATGCTGCTCGAGCTGCATGAGGGTGAGACAGGCGCGGGCCGCGTCGCTGCCCTTGTTGCGCCCGTCGACGCTCGCCCGCTCCCAGGCCTGCTCGCGGCTCTCGCACGTGATGATGCCGAAGCCGATGGGAACGGCATGCTGCACGGCGAGCTGATGCAAGCCTGCCGCCGACTCCCGCGCCACAATGTCGTAATGGGTCGTCTCGCCGCGAATGACGCAGCCGAGCGCCACGCAGCCCCGGTGCCGGCCCGCCCGGCCGACGAAGCCGTTGGCGAGCGCCAGGCTGAGCGCGAGCGCGATCTCGAGCGAGCCCGGCACGGCAAGCCGCTCATAGGCCATGTTTTGGGCTTCCAGCTCCTCGATGGCGCCGCGCGCCAGCTCGTCGGCGATGTCCTCGTAGAAGCGGGCCTCGATGATCAGGACCGAGCGTGGGCCTTTGCGGGTCATCGCGCCTACTCCAAGCCCCGGTGGCCGGCCACCTTGAGCCCATAGCCTTCGAGCCCCACGATCTTGCGCGCGGGCGAGTTGCTCAAGAGCACCATCTCGCGCACGCCGAGATCGAGCAGGATCTGGGCGCCGATGCCGTATTCGATGAGCCGCTGCTGGCCTTGGCCGCCCGCCTCCCGCTTGAGGCGCGCCGAGATGGCGTCGGGCCGCGATTCGCGGATGAGCACGATCACGCCGCGGCCCTCGTGCCCGATGATCTCCATGGCCTTGTGCACCAGCGTCTCGCGCCGCGTCCCGGTCGAGATCACGTCGTCGATCGTGTTCAGAGCGTGCACGCGCACCAGCACGGGGCCGCCCGAGGCGACGTCGCCCTTGACGAGCACCACATGCTCGGCGGGGTCCACGGTCGTGGCATAAACCTTGAGGTCGAATTCGCCGCCAAAGGCGCTCTCCACCTTGCTCTCGGTCACCACCCTGACGAGATGATCGTAGCGGAGCCGATAGGCGATCAGGTCGGCGATGGTGGCGATCTTCAGCCCATGGCGTTGCGCGAAGGCGATGAGGTCGGGCAGGCGCGCCATGGTGCCGTCGTCGTTCATGATCTCGCAGATGACGCCGGCCGGATAAAGCCCGGCGAGGCGGGCGAGGTCCACGGCCGCCTCGGTATGGCCGGCGCGGATCAGCACGCCGCCTTCCTTGGCGACCAGCGGAAAGACATGGCCGGGGGTCATGACGTCGCGATAATCCTTGGTCGGATCGATGGCGACGGAAATGGTGTGGGAGCGGTCATGCGCGGAGATGCCGGTCGAGACCCCTTCCCGCGCCTCGATCGACACGGTGAAGGCGGTCGTGTGCCTGGCGCGGTTCGAGCGCGACATCAGCTCGAGATGCAGCTGCTTGGCGCGCTCGGGCGTGAGCGAGAGGCAGATCAGCCCGCGCCCGTGCTTGGCCATGAAGTTGATCGCGTCGGGGGTGGCCATCTGCGCCGGGATGACGAGGTCGCCCTCGTTCTCGCGCTCCTCGGCATCCACCAGGATGAACATGCGGCCGTTGCGCGCATCCTCGACCACATCCTCGATGGAGGAGAGGAACTGATGGTGGCGGGTCTTGCTAACGAGATTCACTTGGCACGGCCTTCCTGCTCTCTCAAGCGCGCGACGTAGCGCGCCAGGAGATCGACTTCAAGGTTTACCAGATCGCCGGGGCCAAGGTCTTGCCACGTGGTATGGGCAAGAGTGTAAGGAATAATGTTCACGCCGAAGCGCGCGCCGTCGACTTCATTAACGGTAAGCGAGACGCCATCGAGCGCGACCGACCCCTTCGCGGCGATCAAGGGCGCGAACTCCGGCGGGCTCTCCAGCACAAATCTGACGCTCTCGCCGTCGGGATCGCGGACGATGATCCTGGCGCGTGCGTCGATATGGCCGGTCACGAGATGGCCGCCAAGCTCATCGCCAAGCCCGAGCGCCCGCTCGAGATTGATGCGCCGCCCCTCCTGCCAGGCGCCGAGCGTAGTGCGCGCCAGGGTTTCGTTGGACGCCTCGACGGCGAAGATGGCGCCCTTGCCCTTCGCCCGGCTCACATCGACGATAGTGAGGCAGCAGCCGTCGCAGGCGATCGAGGCGCCCTCCTCCAGGCTGCGACGCTTATAGGGGGCGGCGATCGACAAGCGCGCGCCCTGCCGCC
>JALHTP010000313.1 GCA_022865725.1 Methyloceanibacter sp.
CGCTTCATCATGTTCTATCTGATGTGCGGGATCTTCGCGGCGGTGCTGCATTCCTGGATGAATCCGACCTCCGACTTGCCGCTGATCGGGGCGTCGGGCGCGGTCGCCGGCGTCATCTCGGCCTATCTCATCCTGCACCCCAAGGTGAAGGTCTGGGTGCTCGCGCTGTGGCGTATTCCGATCCGGATTACCGCGGCCTGGGCGCTCGGCATCTGGATCGCCGCGCAATTCGGCAGCCTGCTGTTCGAGAGCGAGGAAAGCGTGGCCTGGTGGGCCCATATCGGGGGTCTTCTGGCCGGGGCCGTGCTGATCCTGTTCATGCGGCGGCGCGGTGTAGTGTTGTTCGACCAGACCCGGGGCGGCGCCTAAAACCCCTCCTTAAATGCCCGGAAACCATTGACTTGAGCCATGGCCGGCAGTACGGTCGCCGCCATTTCGCAAGTGCGAGATGACTGGGCTAGGGGGCCGGTCATCAACGTGCGGGGAACACTGGCCGCATGAAGATTCTCGTTCCCGTGAAACGGGTTGTCGATTTCAACGTCAAGGTCCGCGTCAAGTCGGACGGGAGCGGGGTCGACCTCGCCAACGTCAAGATGTCGATGAACCCGTTCGACGAGATCGCCGTCGAGGAAGCCGTCCGCATCAAGGAGCGGGGCGAGGCGAGCGAGGTCGTCGCTGTCTCCATCGGCAGCATCAAATCCCAAGATACTCTGCGCACGGCGCTCGCCATGGGCGCCGACCGCGCCATTCTGGTGAAGACCGATCAGAGCGTCGAGCCGCTCGCCGTCGCCAAGCTGTTGAAACGCGTCGTCGAGAACGAGAAGCCCGATCTCGTCATCATGGGCAAGCAGGCCATTGACGACGATTGCAATCAGTCCGGCCAGATGCTGGCAGGCCTGCTCGGCTGGCCGCAAGGCACCTTCGCCTCGAAGATCGAGCTGAACGGCGCCAAGGTGAAAGTGGTGCGCGAGGTCGATGGCGGTCTCGAGACGCTCATTCTTGCCAAGCCCGCCGTATTGACCACCGATCTCAGGCTCAACGAGCCGCGCTATGCGTCCCTTCCCAACATCATGAAGGCGAAGAAGAAGCCGATCGACGAGACCACGCCCGAGGCGCTCGGCGTCGATATCGCGCCGCGCCTCAAGGTGCTCTCCATCGCCGAACCCAAGACCCGCCTGGCGGGCATCAAGGTGGATAGCGTCGCCGCGCTCGTGGACAAATTGAAGAACGAGGCGGGAGTTCTCTAGATGGCGGTCCTCCTGCTGGCAGAGCATGACAATAAGAGCCTCGCGCCGGCGACCGCCAAGGCGCTGACCGCCGCGTGCGCCTTCGGCGGCGATGTCGACATTCTCGTCGTGGGCGAGGGGTGCCGCGGCGTCGCCGAAGAGGCGGCCAAGCTCGACGGCGTGCGCAAGGTCCTCATCGCCGAAGCGCCGCATCTCGCGCAGCGTCTCGCCGAGGAGGTAGCCGCTTCGGTCCTGCCGCTCATGCAGAATTATTCCGTGCTGCTCGCGCCGGCCACGACCATGGGCAAGAACGTGTTGCCAAGGGTCGCCGCCATGCTCGACGTGGCGCAAATCTCCGACATCGTCGAGGTGAAATCGCCCAAGACATTCGTGCGCCCGGTCTATGCCGGCAACGCGCTGGAGACGGTCGAGACCAGCGACAAGATCGTCGTTGGCACGGTGCGCATCACGGCCTTTGCCAGCGCAGGCGAGGGGGGCTCGGCCCCGATCGAGGCGATTCCCGCCCAGCCGGCGGTCTCGTTGTCGAGCTTCGAAGGCTCGCAGATCAGCGTGAGCGAGCGGCCTGAGCTGACCGCGGCCCGCATCGTCGTCTCGGGCGGCCGCGGCATGCAGTCGGGCGACAATTTCAAGAAGCTGCTCGAGCCGCTTGCCGACCGGCTAGGTGCCGCGGTGGGCGCTAGCCGCGCCGCCGTCGATGCCGGCTACATGCCGAACGACCATCAGGTCGGGCAGACGGGGAAGGTCGTGGCGCCGGAGCTCTATATCGCCATCGGCATCTCAGGCGCCATCCAGCACCTCGCCGGTATGAAGGATTCCAAGGTGATCGTCGCCATCAACAAGGATGCCGACGCGCCCATCTTCCAGGTCGCCGACTATGGCCTTGTCGGCGATCTCTTCACGGTCCTGCCCGAGCTCGAAGCCGAGCTGAAAAAGGCAGGCTACTAGGGTAAGCGGGTTCAAGAGGAATGACCATGGACGACATAGTGCAAGGCGCAGGGCTTCGCGCCGATCCAGCCGCGAAAGGCGATTCTGACATGGCTCCCATCCGCAAGATCGGCATCATCGGCGCAGGGCAAATGGGCAGCGGCATCGCCCATGTCGTGGCGCTATCCGGCTACGACGTGGTCCTGCACGATCTGGCGAAGGAGAGGGTCGATGCGGCCTTGAGCACCATCGACAAGAATCTCGCCCGCCAGGTCGCCTCGGGCAAGATCAGCGATGAGGAGCGGCGGAAGACTATCTCCCGCATCTCCTACGCTGAGACGCTTGCAGGCCTCGGCGACGCCGATCTCGTGATCGAGGCCGCGACCGAGGACGAGACGGTGAAGCGCAAGATCTTCGTGGCGCTTTGTCCCGTTATCAAGCCCGACGCCATCGTCGCCACCAACACCTCGTCCATCTCGATCACCCGCCTTGCGGCTTCGACCGATCGGCCCGAGCACTTCATCGGGCTTCACTTCATGAATCCCGCGCCGGTGATGGAGCTGGTCGAGATGATCCGCGGCATCGCCACGGAGGACGTCACCTTCGGCCGCACCAGGGAATTCGTCGAGACTCTTGGCAAGACAGTCGCCGTGTCGGAAGATTTCCCGGCCTTCATGGTCAACCGCATCCTGCTGCCGATGATCAACGAGGCGGTCTACACGCTGTATGAGGGCGTGGGCTCGGTCGACGCCATCGACACCGCCATGCGGCTCGGCGCGCATCATCCCATGGGGCCGCTGCAGCTCGCCGATTTCATCGGGCTCGATACCTGTCTCTCGATCATGCAGGTGCTTTATGAGGGACTTGCCGATTCCAAATACCGCCCCTGTCCTCTGCTGGTGAAATATGTCGAGGCCGGGTGGCTCGGGCGGAAGACCAAGCGCGGCTTCTACGACTATCGCGGCGAAAAGCCGATGCCGACCCGCTAGGGGCCGGGCCGCAAAGCGCGCAGCGGCAGTGTCAGAGCAAATCAGCTTGAGCCGGGATGTGGTATTCCATAGCTTGCAGCGATGCAAAATCCCTTCCGCTATTTCAACAGTTCGCCCGCGATCATCCGGCTTGCGGTGATGATGTATGTCCGGTTTCCCCTGTCGCTGCGACAGGTCGAGGATCTGCTGTCCGAACG
>JALHTP010000314.1 GCA_022865725.1 Methyloceanibacter sp.
GATGTGGAGGAGCCGCATGAGGAGGCCTCCAAAGGCGAATAGGACGAGCGCAGTAACGACCGCCGTCACAACCATCCGCCGGCCTACGGCCCGCTGCGTCTCTGCATCGAAGTTCTTGGTTTTTTCGAGAAACGGCACGAGCGCAATTTTGGGACCCATACCGATAAGCAAGAGCAGAAGGAGCTTCGCCACCAACTCGAAATCGATTACCGAGAAATCCATTAAGACCCCGCTGTCTCGCTTGTTGGGCGTCTGACGGCGTCATTTATCCGCTAAGGACCACTTCAACGGATTTCGATGGTGGTTGCCAAGTCTACCTGCAGCGCCATGGCGGTCAAGCGCATGGGCGTTTGGGCGTCGCGCGACGAGTCCGCTTGGGGATGGCGGCTATTTAGAGGCTCTGGTGCACCTGCAATAACCACGGGTGCACGTTAAGCGCGAGCACAGGGGGTACTGGATGCCCGCCTTCGCGGGCATGACAATGCCAGCAAAGAAACGGCTGAAGCCTCAGCTCACCGTCGTGTCGGGAGCCGGTTCGTCGGAGGGTTGCGCCTCGGGCTGATCGGAGCCGTTGGTGTCGCGGGTGTCGCGTGCGGCCTCGCGGCCATTGCCCCCTTGGCGCCCCCGGTCGCGTCCGCCGCCGTGATGCTCGCGGTCGCCCGTATTGCGCTCGCGGTCTTGCCCGCCGCCGCCTTGGCGAAGGTGGTCGCCGCCGCTGCCCTGACGAAAATCCCCGCCGCCGCTCGGGCGGATGTCGCCGCCGCCTTCGTTGACGTCGTCGTCGACGCCCTCGTCGTCGGAGTTCCAGCGCGGGTTACGGTACGACCCGCCGCCGTTAGGGCCTTCGCCCTGCGCGTTGGGCTGCCCGCTGAACTGCGTCTGCGCCGCCATGATGATGCGGTTATAGTGCTCGGCGTGCTGGAGATAGCTCTCCGCCGCGACCAGGTCGCCGGACGCCAGATGGTCGCGCGCGAGCGACATGTATTTCTCGGCGATATGCGCCGCGGTCCCGCGGATCTTCACGTCGGGTCCGTTCGATTCATAGCTCCGCGCCAATGGATTTTGGGGCTTGCGGCCACCACGGCCGCGGCCCCTGCGATTTTGCTGTCCTTGCCTCATTTCTTTCAAATCACCTGCTAAGCGGGCAAGCCCGCGACCTCCCTGCTAATTCCTCCACGGCCTGTTAGAGCCTTTCCACCACGCATCATGCGTCCGGAAGCTGGAACAGCCGTGCAGTCGTCCTACGCGCGTTTTTGCTGCCTTGTTATGAGTCGATACTCCGGCGCTACGCGTCCAAAGTCTTCGAGCTAGCGCCAGCCAACCTCAATCTGATGGGCGGTTGAGCGTCTCTTGAACGTCCCGAGAGGCGTGGCGGCCTTTCAATCGAGGTTCACGAGAAATCCGCTCTTGTTGCCGTTGCAACCAGCCGCGCGCTTTACCAGCGCTATCGGCCGAATAGTCTAGTGCTGACCACGAACCTAACCTGAACATCGCGGTTTTCCAAGCGCTTTTTTGGCATGCGACCCTCTCGCTCGGCCGGCCTCCGTCACACGCCTGCCACAACCACGCGGGGCCTTCCGGCAAGATCGCGCCTTATACCCTCTGGTCCATCGAGCCTGAGCCCGGCCTGGCCCAGGATCCCTGCCACGGCCTCGCTCTGCGCCGGCCCGATCTCGAAAATGAGCCTGCCGTCTTCGGCCAGGACCTCGCCTGCGCGGGAGGCGATGCGCCGATAGGCGTCGAGCCCGTCCTGGCCGCCGTCAAGCGCGAGGATCGGGTCATAGGCCGCCACGTCCGCCGCCAGCCCCGCGATCTCTCCCGATACCAGATAAGGCGGGTTGGAGAGGACGAGGTCGAATTTTCCGGTGACCGCATCGAGCCAATCGCCGGCGGCGAAGGAGGCACGGGACGAAACGCCGTGGCGACGCGCATTCACTGCGGCCAAAGCGAGCGCCGCGCCGCTCTTGTCGGTGCCGATGCCATGCGCGCGCGGGAGCTCGGCGAGAAGGGTGATGAGGATGCAGCCGGTGCCGGTGCCGAGATCGAGCAGGCGGAGCGGCATATCGCGCAAACCCTTCCGCTCGACATGTGCGAGCGCAGCCTCGATCAGGGTCTCGGTATCGGGTCGCGGGTCGAGCGCATGCGGATCGAGCAGAAAGTCCCAGCCGTAGAATTCGCGCGACCCGGTGATGCGCGCCACCGGCTCGTGCTTGAGGCGCCGCTCTATTGCCGCGTCCAGGCGCACGCGGGTCGCAGGCGGGAACTCATCGCGGGCGCATGCGATATAGGCTTCATGGGTGAGGCTCGCGGCGTGACAGAGCAGGAGCCGCGCATCGAGCTCGGGCGTCGCGATCCCTCCGTGCCGCAAGACCGAAGCCGCCTCGGCGAAGGCCTTGCGGAGGGTCAGGGACTCAGCCATGCGCCTCCTCCTGCATGGAGGCGAGCTGGGTCGTCTGATGCTCGGTGATGAGGGCGTCGATGATCTCATCCAGCGCCGGCTCGCCTTCAAGCACCAGATAAAGCTGATGCGTGGTGAAGCCGATGCGATGATCGGTGACGCGACCTTGCGGGAAATTATAGGTGCGGATGCGCTCCGAGCGGTCGCCCGAGCCGATCTGGCTCTTGCGGTCTTTCGCCCGCACCGCGTCGAGCTTGGCGCGCTCGTAGTCATAGAGCCTCGCGCGCAGCACCTTCATCGCCTTCGCCTTGTTCTTGTGCTGGGATTTCTCGTCCTGCTGGCTGACCACGAGTCCGGACGGCATGTGCGTGATCCTGACCGCGCTGTCGGTGGTGTTGACCGATTGGCCGCCGGGGCCGCTCGCCCGGAACACGTCGATGCGCAGGTCCTTGTCCTCGATCTTGATGTCAACCTCCTCGGCCTCGGGCAGCACGGCGACCGTCGCCGCCGAGGTGTGAATGCGCCCTTGCGCTTCGGTCGCGGGCACGCGCTGCACGCGATGCACGCCCGATTCGAATTTCAGCCGCGCAAACACGCCCTTGCCGGTGATGTTGGCGATGATTTCCTTGTAGCCGCCGGTCGCCGATTCGCTCGCCGAGAGGATAACCACCTTCCAGCCGTGCCGCTCGGCGTAGCGCTGATACATGCGGAACAGATCGCCCGCGAACAGCGCCGCCTCGTCCCCGCCGGTGCCGGCGCGCAATTCGAGGATCGCGCTCTTCTCGTCGGCGGAATCCTTGGGCAGCAATTGCACTTTCAACTGCTGCTCGAGACCGTCGATCCGGGGCTCCAGCACGGCAAGCTCCTGCTCGGCCAGCGCCGCCATTTCGGGGTCGGAGGCCGGATCGTCGATGAGCTGTTGCAGATCGTCGCGCTCGGCTATGGCGCGCCTGAGCTCGGTGATGGTGGCGATGATCGGATCGAGCTCGGCGAACTCGCGGGAGAGCCGCACATAGCTCTCCTGATCGGAGCCCGCGGCAAGGGTGCCTTGCACCGTCTGCCAACGGGTGACGAGCTTGTCGAGCTTATCGGCCGGGATCGTCGTCATGCGTTTGAGCTTGGAAGGACGCTAGAGGCCGGGAGGGCTCGGCAGCCGGTCGGCTTTGCGGCTGCGCGGGTCGTCAGGGTCGAGAGTGCCGCTTTTGGCATCGCCGGCTCCGGGTCCGGAGGGGCCCGGCGCATGGGTGAGCGCCATCCATAGACCGAATGCCACCACCGAGACAATGAGGGCGCCGAGCCCCCATTTCAGAAACGCGCGGCGGCGACGGGGCGGCGCGGCCTGCGGCTCAGGCGTTGGCTGTAGAGGCGCTGGCCCGAAATCGACATCGAGCGGCGCGGGTTCCGGAGGAGGCGCTTGCCGCGGCGGCATTGGCTGGGAATGGGGCTGAGCTTGCGGCTGCGGAGCTAAAGCCTGCGGCGCGCGCGGCGGCGGCGCACGGCGGTCGGCCGGCTGCTGTTGGGGCGGGGCTTGCCGCTGCGGTGCCACATTAGGCCTCTGCGCCTGAGGCTGCGGCTGGTTGCCGGGCCAGCCTTGCTGCGGCTGCGGGCTTTGCGCGTTCTGCCATGCGTGCTGAGGCTGTGGCGGTTGCGGCGCGGGCTGCCAGGCGGGTTGCGGCTGAGGCGGCGATTGCGGCGCGTTAGGCCACGCGTTCCGCTGCTGCTGCGGCGGCTGCTGAGCGGGAGGTGGCCACGGAATATCGAGAGGGTTCGAGCCCGGCGCGCCCGAAGCATGGCTTGGGGCGAAGCTGTAATCCTGAGGCCCGGGCGGAGTCATGACGGGAAGGTCGGGCATCGTCTTCGGCTGCAGCTCCACGATCCCCGACTCGAGCTGCGCATACATGCGCCGGAGCAGCGGACGGACATCGAGATTGAGCAGTGCGCCATAGGCGTTTACCACGCGGCAGGTCTCGGCCCAGGGCGGCAACGCATAGAGCGCCCCTTGCTCGAGCGCCTGAACCACATCGGCCCGTGTCCCGAGCCTCCCGGCAAGATCCATTTCGGACAGAGCGGTTGCGGCCCTCAGGTCCCGAAACAGCTCCGCCACCTCAGCGTCATAGCCGGCCGGCATTTCTCTTATCCCGTGAATATGCAGGCGCCGTGGCGCGGCGTCCTTCTGTGGGCTTACCGGCACTTGGCGCGGCTCGGGCGGCATCGCAAGGCCGATCCCATTTCCAGTTCGTCTCCGCTAACACAAGCCCAACGGCGTCGAGTTTGCAAGTCTCAGCGAGACTAGCATATTGCGGCCCAAGGTGGAGACCTGTCATCGCGTCAAAACCGTCAAATCTGCACGCCCTGCTCGGCGGCAAAACGCTTCAGATCCTCGCGCAAGGACGTATCCGTGCATTCGAGCAGCTCCTCTATTCTTCGCCCAAGATTGCCGGCATCGAGCGACAGGATCATGGCCTTGACGGGGCCGACCGAGGCCGGGGCCATGGAGATCGAGCGGAAGCCGAGCCCGATCAGCGTCATGGCTTCGAGCGGCTTGCCCGCCATCTCCCCGCACAAGGTCAGCGGCACCTCGTGCTTCTTGGCGGCCTCGACGATCAGCTTGAGCGCCTTGAGCCCGGCCGGATTGAGCGGATCGAAGCGCTCCGACACGCGCATATTGCCGCGGTCCGCCGCGAACAGGAACTGCATCAGGTCGTTGGAGCCGACCGAGGCGAAATCGGCCAAAGGAAGCACGCGGTCGAGCTGCCATAACAGCGCCGGCACCTCGATCATGGCCCCGACCATGAGCGATTTCGGCTCCGGCCGCCCATGCCGCTTGAGGATCGTGACCTCGCGGTCGACGAGCGCGCGCGCCGCCTTGAGCTCCGACACATCGGCGATCATCGGCAGCATGATGCGAAGCTCGCGGCCCGCCGCCGCCCTGAGCAGCGCCCTGATCTGGGTGCGGAACAGCGCCGGCCGGTCGAGCGCCATGCGAATCGCGCGCCAGCCGATGGCCGGGTTCTCCTCCTTGGCCGCGCGGAAATAGGGCAGCACCTTGTCGCCGCCCACGTCGAGGGAGCGGAACACCACGGGCCGGTCGCCGGCGGCGTCGAGGATCGCCTTGTAGAGCCGCGTCTGCTGCTCCAACCGCGGAAAGGTGGCCGAGATCATGAATTGCAGCTCGGTGCGGAACAGGCCGATACCGACGGCGCCCGACTGATCGAGATGCGGCAGGTCGAACAACAGGCCGGCGTTGATATGCAAGGCCACACGCTCGCCGTCCAAGGTGACCGACGGCACGGTGCGCAAGGCCGCGTACTGGGCTTGCCGCCGCGCCCGGAAGCGGACCTTGTCGGCATAGGCCGACACCACCTCTTGCGTCGGCCTGACATGCAGCTCGCCGCCCTCGGCGTCGACGATGGCGGCGTCGCCGGGCTCGACCGCCTCTAGCACGCCCTTGACCTGGGTCAGCGCCGCGATGCCGAGCGCGCGCGCCACGATGGCGACATGGCTCGCGGCGCCGCCTTCTTCCAGCACCAGGCCGCGCAGCCGCTGCCGGTCGTAGTCGAGCAGCTCGGCCGGCCCCATGGTGCGGGCGATGACGATGGCGTCCTGCGGCAGGCTCCCCGTCGCGGCCGTCGCCACGCCGCCCGAGAGCAGGCGCAACAGGCGGTTGGACAGATCGTCGATATCGTGCAGGCGGTCGCGCGCATGTGGGTCGGGCATGCGCAGCATGCGGGCGCGGGTGTCGTTGCGCACGCGCTGCACCGCCGCCTCGGCGGTAAGGCCGGTGAGCAGCGCCTCGTCGAGGCGACGCCGCCAGCCGTGATCGTGGGCGAACATGCGGAAGGCCTCGAGCACCTCGCGATGCTCGCCGGCGCGGGCCATGTCGCCCCGCTCCATCATGCTATCGATCGAGCCGGTGAGGTCCTCGATCGCCTGGGCGAGCCGGCGGCGCTCGAGCTCGATGTCCTCGGCGATCAGGCGCGTGACCACGATCCGCGGCTCGTGCAGGACCACATGGCCGAGCGCCACGCCTTCCGAGATGGGAAGGCCGGGAAAGCGCATGGCAAGCTCGCGGCGCTGCTCGGCGCTGACCTCTTCGCTCACCAGCCCGCCCGAGGCGATGGTCTCGGCGAGCACCATGGCGGTGGTCTGCAGCGCTTCGATCTCCTCGTCGCTATATTGGCGTTTGGTCCGGTTCTGCACCGTGAGCACGCCGATGGTGTGGCCGCCGCGCAGGATCGGCACGCCGACGAAGGAATGATAGATTTCCTCGCCGGTCTCGGGCCGGTAGGAGAAGGCCGGGTGACGCTGGGCGTCGGGGAACTGCATCGGCTCGGCTTGTTCGGCGATCAGACCGACCAGGCCCTCGCCCGACTTCAAATGCGTGTTGTGGACGGATTCCGGGTTGAGGCCTTCGGTGGCGAACAGCTCAAAGGAGCCGTCGCGGCGCTGCAAATACAGCGAGCACACCTCGGCGACCATGTTCGAGGCGATCAGCACCACGACCTTGTCGAGCCGCGCCTGCGCGCTCTCGCGCTCCGCCATCACCTCGCGCAAGCGTCGCAGCAATTGTCTCGGGGCGCCAACAGAGACAGGCATAATCAATAGTCCTCGCCGGCCGGCGGAGCGGCGGACCAAGCAGCGTCGGAAGCTTCAGGCTAGCCGCCAAAATCCCCAGGGCGCTACCAGCGGAGCCGATGGCGCTCTAAGGTCCCTTTTGAGCATGATCTTATCGGAAATCCGGTTTCTACTTTTCCGGATCATGCTCTAGCGGCTGTCCAATCCGAACAAGGAATGCAAGGTCCGCACCGCAAGCTCGGCATAGGCCGCGTCGATCAATACGCTGATTTTGATCTCGGATGTGGAGATCGCCTCGATATTGATGCCTTTTTCGGCAAGGGCGCTGAACATTTGCGCGGCAACCCCGGCGTGGCTCCGCATGCCGACACCTATCGCCGACACCTTGGCGATGTCGGTTGAGCCACGCAAGTCCAAATAACCGATCTGGTCCTTGGCTTTGCGCAAGACTTCCAGCGCCCGGTCAAGATCGGCGCTCTGCACCGTGAAGGTGAGATCGGTATAGCGTCCGTCTTCGGAGACGTTCTGCACGATCATATCGACATTGATATTGGCTTCGGCGAGCGGACAGAAGACCTGCGCCGCGACTCCTGGCTTGTCGGCGATCTTGAGCAGCGTCACCTTGGCCTCGTCTCGCGCATAGGCAATTCCACTGACGACGTTCTGCTCCACGATCTCATCCTCATGGCAAACGAGTGTTCCAAGTCCGCCCCCGGGCTCGGCATGCTTCTTCCCGCCAAGGTCCGGGGGATCGAAGCTCGAGCGAACCAGGACGCGAACGCCCCTCTGCATGGCGAGCTCGACCGAGCGGGTCTGCAGCACCTTGGCCCCTTGCGAGGCCATTTCCAGCATTTCTTCGTAGGAGATTCGGTCGAGCCGGTGGGCCTTCGGCACCACCCTCGGGTCGGTGGTGTAGACGCCGTCCACATCGGTATAGATGTCGCAGCGCTCGGCCCCAAGCGCCGCGGCGAGCGCGACCGCGCTCGTATCCGAGCCGCCGCGCCCAAGCGTCGAGATGCGATTGCCGGGAGCGATCCCCTGGAAACCGGCGATCACCGCGACCTCGCCTTCGGTCATTCGCGCCCTGAGCTCGTCCACGGCAAGCCCCGTGATGCGGGCGGCGCGATGCGCAGTGTCGGTATGAAGCGGGATCTGCCAGCCTTGCCAGGATCTTGCCCGCATTCCCAAAGATTGCAATACAAGCGCAAGCAGCCCCGAGGTGACCTGCTCGCCGGAGGACACCACCGCGTCGTATTCGCGCCCGTCATATTGGGCCGAGGCCTCGCCGCCATTCTTCTTCTGGCGCTCCTTGAAGCCCCACGCCTGCTCGACCCAGGCGACAAGCTGGTTGGTCTGGCCGGCCATGGCCGAGACCACGACGGCGCAAGCGTGTCCGTCGTCGACCTCGCGCTTCACATGCGCGGCGACGTTGCGGATCCGGTCGATGTCGGCGACCGAGGTGCCGCCGAATTTCAAGACCAACAGGGCCATGGCCTCATCCAAGATCGGGGCTAAAGGAGCCCAAACATTAAGAGGGCCGGCCCTGATTGGGCCGGCCGGAAAAAAGCTGGCTCTTCATACTGATTGGAGCCGCCGCCCGCAACATGGCTCTGGGCTCCTTGACAGGTGGTGAAGGCGGACGGCCAATGCCCTTATGGCGCAGGCCCCCGACAGCTCGACCACGCTCGACGCCGAGGAGGTGGCGCGCTTCGCCAAGCTTGCGGGCGAATGGTGGGATGCCAACGGGCCGTTCAAGCCGCTGCATCGCATCAATCCGGTTCGACTGACCTATATCCGCGACCAGCTCTGCCTGAAATTCGGCCGCGACAAGAAGGCGGCCGGGAGCCTCAAAGGCTTGTCGGTGCTGGATATCGGTTGCGGCGGTGGGCTCGTCGCCGAGCCTTTGACCCGGCTCGGCGCCACGGTAACCGGCATAGACCCCGCGCCCGAGAACATCGCGGCGGCCAAGGCGCATGCCGAAGGGGGTGGGCTCGACATTAATTACCGGGCCGAGACCGCCGAGTCGCTGGCTGCGGAGGGCACGGGTTTCGATGCCGTGCTCCTGCTCGAGGTGATCGAGCACGTGCCCGACGTTCCTCTCTTCCTCAAAGCGGTAGCGCCTTTGGTGAAGCCAGGCGGGGTGATGATCCTGTCCACGCTGAACCGCACCTTCAAGGCCTACGCGCTCGCCATTATCGGCGCGGAGCTGATCCTGCGCTGGCTGCCCGCCGGCACCCATGACTGGGACCGCTTCGTCACGCCCGATGAGCTGGCAGCAGCGCTGCGAGGCGCGGGCCTCGACGTCACCGACAGGACTGGCATGGTCTACCACCCGCTCGCCGACGAATGGCGGCTCTCCTCAGACAAAGACGTGAATTATTTCGCGACCGCGGCCCGGAGCTAAGGCTTCAGTAGCCGCGGGGGGCTACGCCGCGCGGCTGATATCTGTAATTGCCGCGGGGCGCGTAGTAGCCTTGGGGACCATCGGGCTGGAACCAGCGGCGCCCGAACAGCCCGCGACGCCTCTGGGGTTGCGGCTGAGCATAATAACTGCCGCCATCGAACCATGGGACTCCGTACCCGGGGGGTAGCTTGCCGGGGCTCGCCACCTTCGGGCCCTCGCCGCCGGGCGTCGTGCCGCTCAGCACCACCTGGACATTCTCCATACCGCTCGCCTTCACTAGTTCGAACAGCGTAGTGGCATTCGGAGGAGAGAGACGCACGCAGCCATGCGAGGCGGGTTTGCCCAGATTCTTCACATCCAGGCTGCCATGGATGGCATGACCATCCTTCATAAAGAAAATAGCATGCGGCATGGGAGCGTTGTCCCACTCCTTGCTGTACCAAATCTCATTCATAGACGTGGCACCATAA
>JALHTP010000315.1 GCA_022865725.1 Methyloceanibacter sp.
ATGGGAAGGAACGGGTTCTTGCGCGCCTTACGCACCGCGTCTTCGAGCGCGCCAAGGCTTCCAGCCATGGGGAGGCCCGAGCGGGCGAGCAGCTCGAGCGCGCCATGCGCGTCGCCGCTGCGCGCCGCCGCCAGGGCGGTGCGGTGATGCAGCTCCGGGCTCGACGGATAGTAACGCAAAATGTCGAGCCCGATATTGCGGGCGCGGATGAGGTCGCCGCTCGCGATCGCGGCGTCGATATCGTCGATGGTCCGTTCCAGTGCGGCGCGGCTTCTGGCAGAGCGGAGGCTGGCCAGCCGGCTGATCCGCTGATAGTCGAGAATCTCGATCTGCTGGCTGCGCGCGCCGGTGCGCAGCAAGCCGGAGCGCTCCCACTCATTGAGGCGGCGGCTGATGGTCTCGCGGCTGACGCCGAGATCGGCGGCGATATGCTCCTGCGCGATCTTGCGCGGGAACCGCACGCGATTGCCCTCGGCGATGCCGATATCCGCCGACAGCTCGACCAGCCAATCGGCGAGCAGCAGGTCGGGAAGACTGAGCGACTTGTCATGCTGCTGCTTGAGCGTGGCGAGGAGCCGCTGCGAGCCGATGCGGATGAGCCGCGCGCGGAACACCGGATCGGCGTCGAGCAAGGCGCCGACCAAAGCGAGCGGCAGCTTCACGATCGATGCCGGCGTGAGCGCGAAGGCCGAGGTCGTCCGCTTGCTGGCCTTGGAGCTCAAGCCCTGCTCCAGAAGCTCGAGCTCGCCGAAAACCTCCCCATGCACGATGCGCTCGAACCGGAGCGAGCGTTTGCCTGAGGGCGGCTTCAGCTCGATCTGCACCAGAGGATCGACGTGCAGACCCTCGCCCGGAGCCCGCGCGCCGAGCAGGAGATAGATGGCATCGGCCGGATCGCCCGGCTTGAACACCCATTCACCCGCGGCCAGCGGGCGGAGCTGAAGCCGCGCGCGCCTGATTAGGGCATGCGCGGCATCGCCTGTCCCGCGCATCAGCGCTGACCCGGTAACGTGGTCTGGAAGCGTCTCGTTCATCCTGGTCGGAACCTTGGCCGGCAGGATGGGAGCGTAGTCGATTTCCCGTGGACCGGCCACGGGCGCGGGCGCGGGCACGATCAAGCCTCCGCCCATGATCAGAAGCAGACATATTGATAGTGGGAGCCGGAAAGGGTCCAGACCGTGGACCAGGCGCAAGCCGGCGCATAGTAGCCGGTATAGGCCGCCACCGGCACCGAAGCGCCGACCAGAGCAAGCACGGCGAAAGAGAAATTGCGAAGCGTGAGCATTGGGGGGTCTCCTAAGGTTCGCGCGGGAGCCGCATCGCCCACCGCTAGTACCCAAGGTGACACCGACCGGGAGACCGCTCTGTGAGGGGGATCACAGAAGGTGCCCGCTTCTCCATGCGGCGGCGGGCTACGCCGCGCGCGCAAACTCTGTGTGAGGTCCCTCACAAAGGCCGGCCGCGCGCCCTCCCAGTTATCTCGTTGCCAAGGGGGCCCCCTAGCCCCTCAGGCCAACGAAAACTGAAGTCGCGTAACCCTATCGGATGCCGCTTGTCCCACCGAGTCGGCGCCGATGAGCTGAGAGGGCCAATGGGCCCGGGTCCGCTCCTGCCCGGCCTGTCAGTAGTCCACCCTTTCAGCGTAGCGGGCGCAAGGTTCCCCCGCCTTGCGCCCGCGCCTTTTTCCTATAGTTGGGGAGCGCGTTCTTGGCGCCGAAGTTCTTGGGGACGGTGACGTGGACAATTGCGAGGAGCTAGCTTCGAGCCATGTTTGACCAACCAGCCAGCCGCCGCTCCTTCATACGAGGAGCATTCATGACCGCCACGGCCCTCTCGTTGCGCGCGCAAGCCGCAGCGGCGAACGACTCCGCAACCAAGCACATCGTCCTTCTCGGCGATTCGATCTTCGCCAACGGCGCCTATGTGGGCGACGGCCCCGATGTGATCGAGCAATTGAACACGCGCTTACCTTCGGGGGCGCGCGCGAGCCTTGCCGCCATGGATGGCTCGGTGACCTCCGGCGTCAGGCTGCAGCTCCAGATCGCACCTAAGGACGCCACGCATTTCGTGGTCAGCGCCGGCGGCAATGACGCCCTGCATTACGCGAGCCTGCTCGAGGAGAAGGCCTCTTCGGTGGCCGAGGCGCTTCTGAAGCTCGCCGATGTGCGCGAAAAATTCGAGCAGGACTATCGGGCGATGCTGGACGACGTTATCGCTCGCGGCCGCCCCGTCGCCGTCTGCACCGTCTACGACCCGCGCTTTCCCGACGCGAAGCAGCGGCGTCTCGCCGCGCTTGGCCTCATTATCTTCAATGACTGCATCACGCGCGAGGCCGCGGCGCGGGGGCTAGCCCTTATCGATCTGCGCCTGATCTGCACCGCGGAGGAGGACCTCGCCAACCCGATCGAGCCGTCGGTGGTCGGCGGCGCCAAGATCGCGAGCGCGATCGCCGCCTTCGCCTCCGAGTATGACGTTGCCAAGGGCCGCTGCGAGGTATTTACCGGAGCGGGCGCCACGACTTGAGTGCCAAGACTTGAATGCCAAGACTTGAACGACACGAGGAAGCAGGCAGCGCCCTGATTTTGCTTCGGCGTTTGTGTGCTATCGTGCTCGTGAAGGGCGGCTGATTGACCGGATGTCGGAGTAGAATTGGCATGGATCGTCGCGGCGTGCTGAGGTTGCTCGCGGTCTCGGGCGTCCTTCTTTCCTCTCTGACGCGGAAAGCGTTTGCCCAGGCCGCCCCCGACGCGCCTTCTCTTCCCGACCCTGCCTCTCTTCCCGGCGCATCCGCGGAAGAGGCCCAGAGCCTCGGGCTCCCCTCCGATTGGCGCTTCGTTGCGCCCCGGCAATGGGGCAGCGTCGATGCAAGCCTGAAGGCGCGGCTCAACTCCGCACTTCGCGACTCATCGCCGATCGATCTCGGCGGCATCAATGTGGCGCGCTCCTCAGGCAAGATCGAGACCGGCAAGCTCGATCCAGTCGGAGCGTCGCTCCCCCTCCCACCCGCGCTTCTCGGCATCATCGCGCCGGCCGACGAGGTCTTGAGCCTCGAGGTTCTCAACCGCGAGTTCAATCCCTTCCTCGCCGATCCGCGCGGACCCGACGGGAAGGCTCTCATCGGACCGTTCCAGGCCGGCGGCGAGCTCTATCAAGGCAAGACCCTTCTGCCTGTGCGCTTCATCGTGGCGAAGATGGCTGAGACCGGAGGGGTGCCTGCCTCAGCGA
>JALHTP010000316.1 GCA_022865725.1 Methyloceanibacter sp.
ACCGCGAAATAGAAGAGCGCGAGCGCATACCAGATCGCCACGCCGATAACGCCGGTGCGATACAGCGGATCGGCGAGCTGGAAGCCGATGGTGACGAGCGCGATGATCACCGTGAGCGCCGCGCCGGTGACGCCCAAGGGACTGCGATAGGGCCGTTCGATCTTGGGGAAGCGGCGGCGGAGCTGGATGAAGGTGAGCCCTTGCAGCAGATACGAGATCATGGCTCCGAACACCGCCATGTTGAGCAGCACGCCGCCGATGAACGACCCTGCGGCCTCGCCGCCCATGGCGAACCACACGACCAGCATGACGGCGAGCCCGACCACCCCGCCGGCAACCAGCGCGACGTTCGGCGTCTTGTGGGTGCCGTGCGTCACCGACAGGAAATGCGGGAAGTAGCCCGCCCGCGACAGCGAGTAGATCTGCCTTCCATAGCCGAAGATGATGGCGTGGAAACTCGCCACCAGCCCGGTGACGGCGGCCAGCGCCAGCGGCTTCGCCATCTCCGTTCCGAAAATCGCCCGGAAACCGTCGAGGATGGGTTCGCCGGACGTGCCCAGCGCGAAGGCGCCGTGGACAATCGTGGTGACGCCGGCAGCGTCGGTCACTTCACGGACGATCGGGATCGCCGGATTGAAGAGGAGCACCAGGAAGCCGAGCGCGATCAGCGTGAACATGCCGAGCATGATGCCTCTCGGCATGTCGCGCTTCGGGTCGGCTGATTCTTCCGCCGCCAGCGGGAGCTGCTCGATGGCGAGGAACAGCCAGACCGCAAAGGGCATCGCGGCAAGGATGCCGTAGGGGCCGAACGGCAGGAACGGCCCGTGGCCCCCCGGGAGTTCGACCGCCGCGCCGGTCGCCGGATCGGCGCCGATATTCATCGCGTAGGTGCCGAAGTCGAAGAACGGAATCGCACACAAGAAAAAGAAGACGAGGATGCAGATGGCCAGCAGGGTCACCATGATGGTGACCATGAAGGACAGTTCCACGCCGCGGGCGTTGAGCCCGACAAAGATGACGTAGGCGAACACCCACCAGGCGGGCTGAAACGCGGCGGGCGTCTCGAAGATCGCGGTGAGATAGGTCCCGATGAAATAGACGATCACCGCCGGGGTCAGCACATATTCGATATTCTCGGCGACGCCGGTGATGAAGCCGCCCCACGGCCCGAAGGCGGTGCGGGCGAAGGAATAGGCGCCGCCGGTATGCGGTAGCGCCGGGCTCATCTCGGCGATGGAGTAGGTCAGGCCGAGATACATGATCGTGATGATGATGGTGCCGACGAACATGCCGCCCCAGCCGCCCACCGTGAAGCCCAGGTTCCAGCCCGAGAAATCCCCCGAGATGACCGCGGCGACGCCGAGCGCCCAAAGCGACAAGACGCCCGCATGGCGCCTGAGCTCGCGGTCGTCGAAATAGTCCTTGCCGGGGGTGTGATAGGAAACCCCGCCTTCGTGCCGCTTCTCAGCCATTTTCCCGATTCCCCTCTATTTCCCGACCCCCCCTCTATATATTGAGCAGCCTATTCCAATTGTACGATTCACGTCGCAAGATTCACACGGGTATCGTCGGCGGAGCTGCCGTTGCGCTTCGTGCCGGATTCTCCAGGCGAGAGCCCGGCTATTGCATGGCCTTGAGCTTCGCGCCGCGCCGTTGATGATATTTGCGCGACAACTCATCCCACTCAATCGTCAGCGAACCACCGGTGGTGGCGTGCTGACGGTCCCAGTTGGTCAAGAGGTCGATGCAGGCATGGTCCATATAGTCGAGCTCGTTGATATGCACATGCACGTCCGAGCTCGGCTTCAATCTCTCGAGCTCGGCGGCGAGCAAGGGCAGCCTTATCAGCGTCGCCGCGCCGCTCAAATAGAGATCGGTCCGGTTGCTCGCGACATTCTCCTCCTTGCGCACCACCAGATGCGAGAAGACATACAGCAGCTTCAACACCGATAGCCCGAGGCCCACCAGCACGCCGGTCAAGAGGTTGGTCGCCACGATGACCGCGATGGTGACGGCGTAGATGAACACTTCGCTCTTGCCGAATTTGAGCAAGGCCGGCACCATCTTCGGATAAGCGAGCTTGTAGCCGGTGTAGACGAGCACCGCCGCCAGCACCGACACCGGAACGTAAAGCAAGGTGAACGGTATCGCGCTCGCGAACAGCAGCAACCAAACGCCATGCAGGATCGCCGAAGCGCGCGTTACCGCGCCCGCCTCCACATTGGCGCTGGAGCGCACGATGACCCCGGTCATCGGCAGCACGCCCAGGAAGCCGCACAGCGTATTGCCCACGCCTTGCGCGGCAAGCTCCCGATCGTATTTGGTGCGGGGGCCGCGATGCATCTGATCGACGGCGGTCGCGCATAGCAACGTCTCGGCGCTAGCGATGAAGGCGATCGAGATGGCGCTGACCAGGATCGACGGCTCCAATAGGCGCATGAGCTTTTCGGTCGTGGGGAACACCGTCACCGACCAGATGTTGTCCGGCACCTCGACGTAGTGAATGTCTTCGAGCTTGAACAGCGCGGCGGCGGCCATTCCGACCAGCACGCCGACCAGCGGCGCCGGCACGATGCGCCAGCTTTTCGGCGTCACCCAGCCCCACAGCACAATCGTGACGATGGTCAGGAGGCCAATCTCGCCCGCGGTCAGATGGGAATCGCCCGCACTGATGGCGGCGAGCAATGTGCTGGGAATGCCGAGCAGGTTCTGGATGCCGGTGCCGATGGGCTTCTGGTCCAGCATCACGTGAAATTGCGAGGCGAGGATCAGGATGCCGATCCCCGCCAGCATGCCGTGGATCACCGCCGGCGACACCGCGCGAAACCATTGCCCCAGCTTGAACACACCGGCGGCGAGCTGCAACAGGCCGGCAAACAGCACGACGACGCCGAGCATCTCGGCGCCTTGCTCTTGCACGAATTGCAGCACGAGAACGCTCAAGCCCGCCGCCGGACCGCTCACTTGCAGCGGCGAGCCGGCGAGAAAGCCAACGACGATGCCGCCGATGATGCCGGTGATGATGCCCGTTGTCGGCGGCATGCCGGAGGCGATCGAGATGCCCATGCAGAGCGGCAGAGCCACGAGGAAGACGACGACGGAAGCCAAGAGGTCCCGGCCGAAGATGGTCTTCCGGTCGATGGCGGCGACTTCAAGTGAGCTCATAGTCGTTCGTCCCTGCTCGCCTTTATGGTTCCGAGGGCGACGCGCCTCGATGCCGGCAGCATCCGGCGCCGAGACAAGTCCCGTCGGCCCGCCGATTGTTACCCGAGATGGTGGTGGAGCCGCGCTGCCGCGGCCTCTGCTCTCGCAAATGGATCCCCGCCCATCAGCTCGCAGCACCGCTTCGAGCTAACCCGTAACCTAAATCAAGGCCGATTCCGGGAAGTACCGCGAACCGCGCGATTGCCGCGCTCTGGCGTTCGCTCGGTACTCCCCTCAAGAAGAGATTTGCCGTCTAAGGCCAGCCCCGCTCGCGATCAAGAAAAAAGCACGGCGAATGGCCCGCGCGCGAGGTTAACCCACCAATTTGTGGGCCGCAATCGCAAGCTAATCTCCTGATTTTCGCCAGGATCTGAGCACGGTACGTTTGGCCTCGCTGGAGGGCGTTAACCGGCCTGTCGGACTTCACGATGCTGTTGCTTGACCGCTGCAAGCCTTGAGGCGTACTCCTGGCATCGAAGCCATGAGTATTTTTCGCACGATTCTCGTCTCTTTTGTCGCCTTGGCGGTGGCCATGCTTCCCCTGGCGGGAGGTTTTGGCCTCGCCAACGCCGCAACCGGTGTGTCGCTCGGCGCCGCGCCGGCGGATTGCTGCCCGGAAGGCCAGCCTTGCGAAAAGCCCATGCATGACTGCGGCTCCTTGGCCGGATGCATGCTCAAATGCGCCGGTGTGTCTGGTGCCGTCATGGCGCCCTTCACGATGGCGCTGACTGTCTCGGCCACGGAGCGGCCTCCTTTCGCGCTTCAGCGCCTGCTCGCTCCCTCACAGAACCCGGCCCTACCGCCTCCTCGCGTCTAATCCCTCACTGAGGATGTCTCGCTTCGCGGAGCCAGCGGCTTCCGCGATGGCGTTTGCGTCGAGCCCGCGTTTCGGCTCGGCAGACCATCACGCATGAGGAATTGGAGACACGCTATGAGGCGTCTTGGCATTTGGCTCAGTCTGGCCGCTGGCGTCGCTTTGGGCGTCGCCGGCATTTATTGGTATGGGAGCCTGGCGGCTCCACTCGACAACGCGCGCGCGGAAGATGCCGCTGCGCCCAAGCCCGAACGCAAGATTCTCTATTACCGCAACCCGATGGGACTGGCGGACACCTCGCCGACGCCGAAGAAAGACCCCATGGGGATGAACTACCTGCCCGTCTATGCGGACGAGCAGGATGATCCAGGCACCGTCAAAATCAGCCTCGACAAGATCCAGCGCAGCGGCGTGCGGACCGAGAAAGTGGAAGCCCGGCAAATCCTCCGCTCCGTGCGGGCGGTTGGGCGGGTCGAGCACGACGAATCGCTTCTGACCATCGTCGCGCTCAGGACCGACGGCTTCATCGAAGACCTCTATGTCAACAAGACCGGCCAGCATGTGAGCAAGGGCGAGAAGCTGTTCCGCGTCTACAGCCCGCAAATCCAGAGCGCCCAGACCGACCTCATCGTCGCCATGCGTGCGCGCGGAAAGATGACCGGGCCCGACTCCGAAAAGGAGCTGGAAGGGGCGATGCTGCGCTTGCGCAATCTCGGCATCCCGCAGGATCGCATCGACGAGGTCCGCAACACCGGCCTGAACCCGCGCACCCTCGACTGGCCGGCCCCGGCCGACGGCGACGTCATCGAGAAGAAAGTGATCAACGGGCAGCGGGTCTTGGCCGGCGACGAGCTTTACCGCATCGCCGATCATGCGCGGGTCTGGGTGATGGCCGATGTCGCCGAGTCGGACATCGCGGAAATCATGGTCGGCATGCCTGTGACCGTGACGCTTCGCGCCGCGCCGGCGAACCCGGTCGAAGGGAAGGTGACATTCATTTATCCGGAGCTGAACCCGGAGACCCGCACCGTCGCCGTCCGCATCGAGCTGCCTAATCCCGATGGCCTCATGAAGACGGCAATGTACGCCGACGTGGTGTTTCGGACGGAAGGACAGCAAGCCGTCGCGGCCGTCCCCGACAGCGCCGTGATCGACAGCGGAACCCGGCAGGTTGTCATCGTCGCCAAGGGCGACGGCCGCTTCGAGCCGCGCGCGGTGAAGCTCGGGCGCCGCGGCGAAGGCTATGCCGAGGTGACCGATGGCCTCAAGCCGGGCGATGAGATCGTCACCTCGGCGACCTTTCTCATCGACGCCGAGAGCAATCTGCGCGCGGCGCTGCAAGGCTTCGGCCAGCCGGAGACGCAACAATGATCGCCGCCCTCATTCGCTGGTCGGCGCGCAACGTCTTTCTGGTCGGCCTTGCCGCGGTTTTCGTGACGGTCGCCGGCATCTATGCCGTCTCGCGCGTTCCGCTCGACGCCATCCCCGACCTCTCCGACGTGCAGGTCATCGTCTATACCGAATATCCGGGCCAGGCGCCGCAGGTTGTCGAGGACCAGGTCACCTATCCGCTGACCACCGCCATGCTCACCGTGCCGAAGTCGCGCGTCGTGCGCGGCTTCTCCTTCTTCGGCGTGTCCTTCGTCTATGTGATCTTTGCCGATGGCACCGATCTCTATTGGGCGCGCTCGCGGGTGCTTGAATATCTGAACTCCGCCGCGCAGCGGTTGCCGGCAGGCGTGACGCCCAGCCTCGGGCCCGATGCGACCGGCGTCGGCTGGGTCTACCAATATGTGGTTCGCGGCGCGCAGCAATCGCTTGCCGAGCTGCGCAGCTTGCAGGATTGGTCGATCCGCTTCGGGCTGGCCAAGGCCGAAGGCGTGGCGGAGGTCGCGAGCGTCGGGGGATTCGTCAAGCAATACAGCGTGGTGGTCGATCCGCGCCGCCTGCAAGCCCTCGACATCCCGCTGGCGAAAATCCGCGACGCGATCCGCGCCAGTAACATGGATGTCGGCGGCCGCACGGTCGAAGTCTCCGAGACCGAGTTCGCCATACGCGGGCGTGGCTACATCAAGAGCCTCGCCGACCTCGAGCAGATCGTCGTCAAGAACGACAAGGGCGTGCCGGTGCTCTTGAAGGATGTGGCGCGGGTCGAGCTTGCGCCCGACGAGCGCCGCGGCATCACCGAAATGAACGGGGAAGGGGAGGTCGTCTCCGGGATCGCCATTCAGCGCTTCGGTGAGAACGCTCTGTCCGCCATTCAAAACGTCAAGGATCGTCTCGCCGACATCGCACCGAGCCTGCCCGAGGGCGTGACCATCGACGCCGTCTACGACCGCTCCGACCTGATCAACCGCGCGATCGACACGCTCAAGGAGACCTTGCTCGAGGAAAGCGCGATCGTCGCGCTGGTCTGCATCATTTTCCTGCTGCATGCGAGGAGCGCCCTCGTCGCCATCGTCACGCTGCCGCTCGGCATATTGATGGCCTATATCTGCATGTGGCTGCTGGGGCTCAGCTCGAACATCATGAGCCTCGGCGGCATCGCCATCGCCATCGGCGCGATGGTCGATGCAGCGATCGTGATGATCGAGAACGCCCACAAGCGGCTCGAGCGCGCTCCGCCGGGCAAGGCTCGTTCGGAGGTCATCATCGAGGCGGCCGTCGAGGTCGGACCCGCATTGTTCTTCAGCCTGCTCATCATCACCGTCTCCTTCCTGCCGATCTTCGCGCTGGAGGCCCAGGAAGGGCGGCTGTTCAAGCCGCTGGCTTACACCAAGACCTTCGCCATGGCGGCGGCGGCGTTGCTCTCGATTCTCCTGGTGCCGGCACTGATGACGTTGTTCGTGCGCGGCCGGATTGCGCCCGAGCACAAGAACCCGGTGAACCGGTTCCTGATCTGGATTTATCGCCCAGCGATCGAGCTCGCGCTTCGCTTCAAGGGGCTCACCATCCTGATTGCGCTGGTGGTGCTTGGTGTGAGCCTCTGGCCGGCATCGAGGCTCGGCAGCGAGTTCATGCCGACCCTGAACGAGGGCACGCTGTTCTACATGCCCGTCACGCTGCCCGGCATCTCCGTCACCAAGGCCGCCGAGCTGCTGCAGACCCAGAACAAGATCATCAAGTCCTTTCCCGAGGTGGCGTCGGTGTGGGGCAAGGCGGGACGCGCCGCGACGGCGACCGACCCAGCGCCCACGGAAATGGTCGAGACCGTCATCAATCTGAAGCCCGAAAGAGAATGGCGCCCGGGTTTGACCGTGGACAAGCTCGTTGCCGAGATGGACCGGTCGCTGCAGTTTCCCGGCGTGTCCAACGCCTGGACCATGCCCATCAAAGCGCGCATCGACATGCTCTCGACCGGCATCCGCACGCCGGTCGGCGTGAAAGTGTTCGGCAAGGATTTGGCCGAGATCGACAGGCTGGCGCGGCAGATCGAGGCCGTGATCCGCAAGGTTCCCGGCACCTCGAGCGCCTATGCCGAGCGCGCCATCGCCGGCTACTACCTCAATGTCGATCCGGATCGCGCACAGCTCGCCCGCTACGGATTGATGGTCGGCGACGTGCAGGACGTGATCGCCATGGCGCTCGGCGCCGAGCCGGTGACGACCACGGTGGAGGGCCGGGAGCGCTATGCCGTCAGCATCCGCTATCCTCGGGACTACCGCGTCGATCCGGAGGCGATTGCGAGCCAGGTGCTCATTCCGATCGCGGCCGGCGGCACCGTGCCGCTTGGACAGGTCGCCAAGATCAGCCTCGCCCAAGGGCCTTCGAGCATCCGCACCGAGAATGCGCAACTCGTGACCTATATCTATGTCGATCTGCGCGACCGCGATCTCGGCGGCTATGTGGCCGACGCGCAAAGGGCGGTGGCGAGCGAGGTGCAATTCCCGCCCGGCTATTACGCCACCTGGAGCGGCCAGTTCGAATATCTTGAGCGCGCGAAAGCGCGGCTCAAGGTCGTCGTGCCGGTGACGCTGCTGATCATTTTCCTGCTGCTCTATCTGAATTTCCGGCGCATCACCGAGACGCTCATCGTCATGCTGTCGGTGCCGTTCGCCCTGGTCGGCGGCTTCTGGCTGATGTGGTGGCTTGGCTTCAATTTCTCGGTCGCCGTCGTGGTCGGGTTCATCGCGCTCGCGGGCGTCGCAGCCGAGACCGGCGTCGTCATGCTGATCTATCTCGATCATGCGCTGACCGAGCTCAAGGAGCGGCGCGCGGCTGAGGGGAGGCAATTCACCAGCCAGGATCTCTACGCCGCCATCATGTCAGGCGCGGTAGAGCGGGTGCGTCCCAAGATGATGACCGTGGCCGCGATCATGGCGGGGCTTCTGCCGATCATGTGGAGCCACGGCACCGGCGCCGAGGTCATGCAGCGGATCGCCGTGCCGATGATCGGCGGCATGGTCTCCTCCACGCTGCTCACGCTCGTGGTCATCCCGGCGATCTATGCCCTCGTCAAGGGCATGTCCTTGTCTTCGCATCCCACTCAGTCTTCGCATCCCGCGCAAGCAGCCTCTCCCACGGACAAAGTCCCTGCCTAGACGGAGCCATTCGCTCAAATTTCATTTAAATTGCAGCGGCCCCGTAAAGCTCGTTGTGAGGAGGCTGCCTTAGGGTGCCCGCCAGACGGCACCCTGACCCTTCCGAGCAGCCCATGCATCTCGACATGCAGACCATGTCGGCCGTGAATGTCACCGTGACTGCCATTCTCGGCGGCGTTCTCCTGTTTACCTGGGCGCGCGAGCGCGAAAGTCCTTTCGTCGGCTGGTGGGGGCTTGCGCTCGCTACCATGAGCGCGGGCGTGCTCATGGCGGGGGGCCCGGCCACGCCGCGCGCCGATTTCCTCACGCTCGGCATGGCGACGATCGTTCTCTCCGACGCGCTTAAATGGAAGGCGGCCAAGGAATTTGCCCATGGCCGCGCAAGGCTGCTGTGGATTCTCCTGGGCCCGGTCGGGTTCCTGCTCGCCGTGCAGTCCGGCTATCTGCATTCCTTCCACCAGCGGCTCGGCGGGTTGTGCACCATCCTGGCCGTGTACAATTTCGCGGCGGCCTTTGCGCTGTCGCGCATGAGCGACGAGGACCTCTCCTCGCGCTGGCCCGCGGTGACGCTTCTGATTGTCATTGGTCTCGGCTATCTCTCCTGGCTGCCGCTCGACCTCGCCATGCCGATCAACGAGGCGCCATGGGCGTTCGCAAGCGTCTGGTTCTCGACGGTCATTCTCCTGACTTTGCTGCTCCGCATCGCTCTGGCCTTCATCGTGCTCTCCATGGCCAAGGAGCGCCAGGAATTGGAGCAGCGCGTCGAGGCCTTGACCGATGCGTTGACGGGGCTCCCCAACCGGCGGGCTTTGTTCGAGGTCGCCGACGCGCTCGGACAGGACCGCCAGCTTAAGGGCGACGCGATCTCCGTGCTGATCTTCGATCTCGATCATTTCAAGCAGACCAATGACCGCTTTGGCCATGCCTTGGGCGATCGCGTGCTCAAGCTGTTCGCCACCACGGCGTCGGTGCATCTCAACGGGACAAGCCTGATCGCGCGTCTCGGCGGCGAGGAATTCGCGGCCATCCTGCCGGGCGCCGATCCGCTGGAAGCGGTCGGGGCCGGCGAGGCGGTGCGCCATGCCTTCGCCAAGTCCGCCGCCTTTGTCGACGGCTTGCCGGTCGGCGCCACGGTCAGCGTCGGCGCCGCGTCCGACGTCAGCATCGCCGGCGATCTCAACGCGCTGTTCCGCCGGGCCGATGCCGCTCTTTATGTGGCCAAGCGCGCCGGCCGCAATCCATCGACGGAGATACCGGCGAGGTCTTCCTCGGTCAGCGCGAATCCTAACTGAGCGGCCTGAGGCGGCTTTGGCGGAAATCGAAACTTGGCGCGCCAACGCTCCCCGGCAGGACGAAGCCGTCTTGGCCTTGGTAGATTGACGTGGCCTTGGCAGATTTAATTATCACACAAAATTCGAGCTCTGAGTCCCGAGCGGCGGCTCGCCTGGGCGGCGCGTCGGGAGCGAGCCAAGGGCGCGAGAACGGGCTTGATTGTGACAGCGAGATATTGGCTCTGTCGCGCTACGTCAGTCGGCGTCGCATTTGGCGCTAGGAGTCGCAGCGGAGCAGTGTGAGGCGTTATGGCTCGTGACTCTGCGCGCCAGGCGAAAGAGGTGGAGCTCAAGCTTGAGTTCGACCCCGCCAATGCCGCGCTTCTCGCCTCCCATCCCGCGCTCGAAGCTTCGCCGCAAGAAGAGCTGCAGCTCATCTCCACCTATTTCGATACGCCCGATTGCGCGCTGCACAAAGCGGGTGTCTATCTCCGCGTTCGCGAGGCAGGCGCGCGCTATGTGCAGACCGTCAAGACCGCCAAGAGCAAGACCGAGCTGATCGAGCGGCTCGAATGGGAGCGGGAAATCTCCGGCCGCAATCCCGATCTCGACGGTGTGGAGGG